>NZ_JAKUDW010000043.1:0-45523 GCF_022662595.1 Bacillus cereus group sp. BfR-BA-01524
TCTTTATCACCATCCGGTTTTGGTTTTTCTGGTTCTTTATCACCATCTGGTTTTGGTTTTTCCGGCTCTTTATCACCATCCGGTTTTGGTTTTTCTAGTTCCTTATCACCACCTGGTGTTTTCCCCGTATCCACCAAACTATCCGGTAAATTTTTACTCGGCTCCACCACAGGCCCCCCCATATTAGTTGGCAGTTCCGGCTTTTGTGGCGCTGGTGCATCTGATAATTTGATTTGTGGATCTTTCTTTTCTACCGACACATCATCTGGCTTATACGTCACTGGTGTAATCGGTGATTTATTATTTCCGATTAAATCTGCTAAATTAATGTTTGGTTTTTCTCCAGGTTTGTCATCTTTTTTTGCAGGATCAGCAACTAAATTTGGGAACATAGACTGTAAATTACTTCCTGTAATACGGTCATCTTTTTTCTCTTCTGTATTACTTGCTAGTTTTACCGTTTCTCTTCCTGCTGTACTAAAGCCTTTGTCATAAACAAGATATCCTGACGTTCCAAATAAAGCCACCGACATTACTGATATAGCAACTTTTTTTCCTAGATTGTTGTTGTTTTCTTCCATGTTTCTTCCCCTTTTCACATCTTTATTGAATCCAGCCGTTTGTTTTCATCTCTGTTAGTTTTTCTTGTGCTGCTCTTACTTCAGTTTCATTTTCATTTGCTTGTACCGTTTTTCTTAAGAAACGACTCGCTTCTTCATATTTTTTTTGTTTAATTTTAAACATCCCGAATGCAAAATTCACATGCGGATCTTCATCATTTTGTGAATATGCTTCCGTGAAAAATTTCTCGGCTTCATTTCCTTGTCCCACTTTGTCGTATAAAATCCCTATATTCACAAGCGTATTTGTGTCACGAGTCCCGTTGTTAACAACTCTATTGTAAGCCTCTAACGCTTGTTGATACGATGCATTACTTTTTCCGCCATCTCGTGTTTCATAAAATTGACCAGCTTCATAATATACAATTCCTAATTGATTTAGTAACTCTATATTTTTCATATCTTTTTGGATTGCAGCTTGTAATACTTGCGATGCTTGTTGATAATTCACTTCTTTTTTTGCACTATCAATTAAATTTGTTTTATTCCAAAGTACATATAAATTCGAAAGTTCAATTGCATATATAGCATTCTTTGAATCTTGCATAATGGCTTCTTTAAAGAAAGATTCTGCTTTATCTAATTGCACAGTTGCAGTTGCTAGTTGTCCTTTTAAATATGAAACAATTGCCTTATCTTCATTTGTTTTCGTACTCATTTTGACAATAACATCTTCTGCTTTTTCAAATTCTTTCATTTTCATATGACTTACAGCTAAATCTCGCATCGCATCTTTTTTATATGGTTCAATTCCTTTTGCATTATTCGCTAATGCTTGTTCGAAATTCGGAACTGCTTCTTGATATTTTCCTATACGGAAATTCGCTGAAGCTAATAGATATGCCGCTTCATTATTTTCTTTATCTATTTCTCTATCTTTTATTAATTTTGTAAGGTAGTCGATTGCAATTTTATTTTTCCCTTCAGCAATGTAAATCGTTGCTAGCTGAAGATGAGCTTCATCTTTTCCTTTCACTGCGATCGCATGACCAACAGCTTCTTCTGCTTTTATATATTTTTTATCATGATAGGCTTGGCGTGCTTGTCCCATAAATTTTTGGTATTTAGCATTTGTTGTATAAAAGTAAAATAGTGTTGAACCACCTATAACAACTACTACAATTGAGCCAATAATCAAAACCCGTTTTTTATTCTTGTTCCACCATATTGAGAAGGCGGACGGTTCTTTTTGTTCATGCGTTAATGTAAGAGGTTGATTCGATGCTTTTGCATTTAAAATTTCATCATCTATATCATATTCAACTTGTTTTTTTGTTTGTTTACGACTCTGTAAAATGCTATTTGGAACTGTGATTGTAGCTGCTATTTCTGGTATTGTTGGCTCTTTTTCTTCTTTTATCTCTTTAATAATGCTTTCAATTTCCTTTTTTAACGCATGATCAATGTTTGGAAATTGTACGATTCGTGAATAGACGAAACAAGCATATTCTTTATTATTTTCTCGCTCCAATTCAGTAGCTAGTTCCACATAACTTTGCAGCACCTTTTTTTGATTTATTTCAGATTCTTGATTCTCTAGTAGTTGAATAATATATGCGAGTTCTTGTTTTAGAGCTGTTGATGGATTGAGTGAATTAAAAATTGTTTTATATTCATATAATGCCGCTTGTTTAAATCCTCTCTCTTCTAATAATCTTGCAATTTCCAAACATTTCGATACAAAAAGAGAGTGTTCTTCTTCTGACTGCCTTTTCGCATCAATTTTTACTATTTCTCTTGCACTATGAAATACATCGTACCATTGTGCAAAGCTTGGACATTCTGCGAAAGTGTTACTATTCCATGCTTGATTAAATAACTGTGCGATTTCCCCATTCCATTGATTATGCAATTCTTGCTGAAGTAACGTATATCTTTCACATTCCGTCTGCATTTCTTCCGTTTTAAAGTAACTGGCATCCGTCCATTTGTTATTTCGAATTTCCTCACTACACCAACTTAATACTTCACCTAATAAAATGGCGCCAGCAAAACGGTCGGCTTCTTTTTGCCATATCCCGTTTTCCAAATACACTGGTGCATAACCCGCTGAACCTGCTGGCAATAATGAAGGTCTTTTACTTTTTGGTCCATACATTTGCTCAACATCAACAAGTTCAATATAATGTTGGCCTTCAATTGGATTTTCACTTAAAAAAGGTATGAGTACATTACTGGATGATAGATCATTATGAGCAACCTCATTTTCCTCCATCATTTTAAGTGTTGTAAGAAATGCTTCTGCAATAAAGAAACATTGTTCTTTTGATAACACTCGTTGTTCTTGTAAAATATCAGCCCAAGTTGGCCCTTCAATCCAAGGCATTACAATACTATTAGCAAGATCTTCTGATTTTTCGATAGCAGATATATGTTCTTCTGTAGTAACGATATAGCGTGAGCATACTTTAAGACCAGCTAAGGAGGAAAGTGGCTTTAAAAATGCTAGTTGATGTTTTTCATCACGATAGCGCTCTTTAAAAACTTTTAACGCAATTCGTTCCACACCATTTTCATGTTGTAATTGATAAACTGTTCCTTGTCTTCCCTCTTGCCCATATGGCATTTCAATCCCAATAACTGCTGGATGTTTCTCAAAACGATAAACATCTTTATTAAAAATAATTTTTTCTCCTACTTCTGGTCGGAATCCCATTTTATCCCCTTACTCTCATATGACAATTTTTAAAGAAAAGACCAGGAACAATAGCTCCTGGTCTTTTGCAATTGTTCTATTATTAATATGCGTTATCTGTGTTACGGAATTTATCAGAAATACGTTTTAATTCTGATGAAATACCTTCTAAAATTGGAATGTATTGTTGCATCGCTTGTTTAGATTGAGCAAATTCGCCTCGGAACTTCGCTTGTGTTGCCCCAGCCCATTGTCCTTCTAAACTATTAATGTCGCCTTCAAGTCTATTAATTTGGTTTTGAGCTTCCCCAGCTGCATTTGTAAAGTTACTAGCAATTCGCTCAAGTTCTTCTGGTGTAATTTTAATTTCTGCCATTGTATATATTTCCCCTTTCAATTCTTAAATGATACAACAATTAGATTATAAACTATATTCGAACAATTTTAAAAGGGGTAAATTACAAAAAAATTCTATTTTCTTGTAATTTAACCCTTTTTTAATATTATTTAACCTTTAATTCTGACCATTTCACAATAATTTTATTTGTCATTTTGTAAAGTAAATGTGGTGGTGTATATGCACATTTTATTTTCATTGGCTTTCTACGTATACAATATCCATCCCCACTTGATAATTCTCGATCCATCTCAGTATGTGGAAGCTTTATATTAAAGAAATAGACATCACTATTTTGAGTCGTACCTAATAAATAACCAAAACTTCTCTTTCTAATTTCTGTAAACCATTTTTCATGAGAATAGCTATTTACACTAGACGTTGTAGCGGCCACAACAAAATGAATCCCTTTATTTTTACAATTTTGAACTATTTGTTCCATTTTATTTTTCGAATCAAAGTCGTTAGATAATATCGCTAACATTTGATCAATATCATCAATTGCAATAATTATTTTCTTATATGGCATTTCCACTTCTTCTTTTGAATCTAAAGATGGCATAACTACTTTTCTATTATTTATTACTTCTAGCAGATCATCTAACATTTCTTTTAATTGTATACCATCTGTAAACCTCTTCTCTACATGAGGCAAATCTCCAAGAGCTAAAATACCTGTAGGTCTTTCACCAAAATCTACTAAGTATAATTCGACTTCATCCGGAGAATATTGATAAGCAGTAGAGAACAGAAGTGTTTGTAATAATGATGTTTTCCCACCTTCTATTCTTCCACCGATAAATATATGATTCATTTCGTCCAATGAAAAACTTTGTAAACGAATATCGTCTGTTTCAACTCCTGCAGAAATTTGAGCTGGTTTTAATCGCTCAACTAAATCTTCTACAAATATTTCTTTAGGAACCATTGGAATCTCTCTTGCTTTTTCACCATTCCATTCACTGCTCATTGTTTGAATAATCGTTTTTAACTGCTGTGAATATTCTAATTCACTTTCACCAATAAACGGCAATGCTGCTTGGAACAATTCAGGCGGTTGTCCTTTCATTAACCCACGACCAGCAGGAACTTCGATTAATGGGAAATTAGGTCTACCAACTAAACTATGATATTCAGTTCTATCTTGCAATTCCAATGTAATTGCCATCGGTATATTATTACGAACACGATCAAACATATCAATAGTTTGATTAAGCGAGAAATAGAAGTACACGCCGTATGTGCTTGATTCTCGTAATAACATTTCTAATATTTCATTCTCTTTTTCGAATTCATTTTTAAATCTTATATAACCATCTACCATTACAACAATAGCAGGAACTTTCTTTCCGACCATTCGATTATACATAGAAAATGACTTTGCACCGATGTTAGAAAAACTCTCTTTTCTTTCTGTAATTTCTTTCTTCAAAAAACCAAATAAACGTTTCATTTTTTCATATTCGTCCTCTTGTACAATCCCGCCTACATGAGGTAAATCTCTAAAATCTAAAAACATACGTCCAAAATCAATAATATAAAAATTCACTTCAGCTGGTGTATGAGATACTGCTAGGGACATAATGATCGTTTGTAACATCGTTGTTTTTCCTGTTCCTGGCATACCATATATATTTAAATGGCCTTCTTGTAAATCGAGCTTTAAAGGATACTGCGCTTGATTTCCGACATCATCAATTAATCCAACCGTAATTTGTAAATTTTCTTTCTCCTTATTCCATACATCAGCAGTCCAATTTTCCATTTCATAAAACTCTTTTAATAATAATTTTTCTGGTAAAGGTGCCAACCACGGCCCTGGCAATGCTTTAATATTTTCTTTCTCCGATACGTTCTGTATATAGTGAATAAACGCTTGTAATTGCTTTGGACTATTTGTCATTGGTTTTGGGCGCTTTTTCACTTTTATTCTTTCACCCGAAAGCTTAACTTCTGTAAAATCAACAACAGCAAGAACTTTCTCTTCATCTGGATTATAAGGTGCTCCACTCCATGCAGATTGGAACAATTCCAATATTTCATTACTTCCAACCTGTAAATAACCTCTTCCCGGTACATTAATTTTAGAGGCATCTGGAATTTTTAACATTTCACGACTATCGGCGTCATCTTGTACACGTAAACAAATTCGAAAACGTGAGTTACTCCAAATCTTATCATTTACAACCCCTGAAGGTTTTTGTGTAGCTAATAATAAGTGAACTCCTAATGTCCTTCCTATTGCAGCAACACTAATTAGTTCGTCCATAAATTCTGGTTGTTCCTTTTTCATTTGAGCAAACTCATCAATGACAATAAATAAATGTGGCAAAGGTTCTTTTTCACGCCAGCTTGTTTCATAATATTCATCTAAATGTTGAACATTTCCAGCCTGAATAAACAATTTTTGTCTTCTCTCTAATTCCGCCTTTAATGATATTCTTGCACGCTCAATTAAGTTCGGATCTTCTAAGTTTGTAATAGATGCGATAATATGTGGTAATCCTGCAAACGTGTTTGACATTCCGCCACCCTTATAATCGATAAGCATAAATGCCATCTCATGAGGATGATAGGTAGCCGCTAACGCTGCTATAATAGACTGGATCACTTCACTTTTCCCTGAACCTGTTGTACCAGCCATTAAACCATGCGGACCATGTCCTTTCTTCTCAATTTTATCGTGAATATTTAGAAACACAGGTTTACTTCCTTCTCTTACACCTATTGGAACCGGCAATGAATTTGGATATCGATTTTTATTCCATCTCTCTAGCACCTGTAACTCTTCCATTTTTTTCACTTGGAACAAATCTAAAAAAGTTAATACTTTCGGTATGTTAGCCGCTGTAGAACTTTTCATTCGAATAGGAGCAATACTTCGCGCACCTGATTCGCATCGTTCAAATGAAAGTCGGTCTACTTTAAAACTAGCACGCGTTGTCCCGCTATTTTCAGCTGAGCTTGAAAATGTTTCTACTAACTCACCATTTTCTCCGTTTAAGCTAATAACAAGATCACATTCCATCGGCAATCGTTCTCTCTGTTCTGCAAATATAAATGTAGATGCTCCGACACTTTCCCCTTCTCTAAGTAACATTGGAAGTATAGGATCATCTTCTAAAAATTCTCTCGCGGATAAGAAAAAAACATACATTGGGATTAAAGGTATTTTCGCATCTACCTGTGCAGAGGAATTATAAATTCTACGCATATTAAGTGGTGTGAACAACGCTTCAGCTAATTTCTGCGCTTCTTGTTGATTCTCAGATAAAAAACGCATGCTTCTCTGCTCATCCCACACATGAGGAATCCACCTCATCCAATCCCATTCTTTCTTCTCCTTCTCATGATAGAAGGCTGCTATTTTCACTTCATTTGGAGCGTGATGTGTCATAATTTGCGTCGTTACAATTCGAGTGAAGTTCAATCGATCTTCTTTATTGCCAACCACACCAATTACATCATTTTTTTTCAATGATATTGAAATATGCCCATTAGGGATTGTATTAAAATCTCTTTTCACATTTTGTGCTTCTGTGATTAATGGATTTTCCTCATAACCTTGCTGTTCAGGCACTTTCAATTCAACATAAAATGGTCTCTCACCTGTTCCAATACGGATATCTAAAAAGTCTGGGCTTTCAGGTGTTCGCTCCCATAAATTACTTTCTCGATTTTCAATTCTTTGTACACTCTTTAGTGGACTTGGATTTTGTGTTATTAAATATTTCGCTTGTTCAACCTTTAACGTATCTAACTCCACTCGATGCTTTTGAATTTGCTCCAAATATCTTTGTTGTAACTGCTCCACCATTTGCCTATGTTCTTTCTTTTTACGGAAATGCCCCATCGTTGTAATTGCATACGATCCTAACATTGGGATACTCGAAACCATCATAAGTGGCATATAACTTGCATTCATCTTCATAAATTTCATCATCACAAAATACAATATCAATGTTAAAATTGTCATCATCGCTGGTAATAACATTGTTTCAATAGAAAATTTAGGTTCTTCTGGTATATTTGGCGGATCATGAATAATAACATCCCCTGTTGGTATATCTACTTTCACACGCGGAGAGCGCTGAAAATATGGTGATTTTTGCACAAAGCATTTCTCCTTCCCCATTCAAAACTATTACTCAATGATTTTCCATACATAATCTTCTTCACTAGAAGATATACCTTGTTTAACAGGTTCATTATTAACTTCTTCTGCCGGTAACATTTCAAAAGAAGGGATAATCGCCCCTTTTTTATTTAGCATTACATATTGTCCATCCCAAACATCATTATCTCTCAAAGTCTCGTCATTTCGAATAGAATGCCACTCTTCTTTATCCTTTGTCACTCTAATTTCGTAAATTTCACTTAATGTTTCATCTATTTTTTCGTGATGTAAAATTGCTTCAATAATTTGTATTACTTTCACATCATTTGGGATCGCAATATCTATTTCTTCATTTGATTGTTTTATGTACGTCACAATAATCTCTTCCACGTATATTCACCTTTCCGTTGTATTCTTACCAAGAAATATCTAAAAACGAAATATCATCGCTCGTCGGTGAGCACTGTGCCCTCTCGATTTTTTGTAAGACTTCCTCAAAGTTATACTGCATAAGCGACATAAGTCCATCTGAATGAATTACAATTCTAGTTACTTCTTCTCTAGATAACTTCTTTGAAAAAATATCCAATTCACCACCAATAATACCATGATGTGTAGACCATCTTTTCCCTACACTTCTCTCAAAATTCAATTCATTTAAGCACTTTTTCTGATTTTGGAACAATTGTACAAAAGAATCGCCATGTGTAACTATTGTTACATCTACTTCGTCTTGATTTGGAATGAGCTCTATTTTCCCAGCAATGAACATAGCTTCACTACCTTTTCTCCTCTTTTCTTCCAATACATCGAGAAGTAACCATGGTGTTTCTTCTGGCAATTGAAATACCCTCACTTCCTCTGCTGCTTCTTCTTTCCACTTTTCCAACTCTTCATTTAATAGAATAGAAATATTCTTTTCCTGCAATGTTTCAAATAAATTTAATAATTTCATACCAAGAAATTTCGCAGCGATTTCACCATGAAAAGACATTCCTACACCATCACATAATGCAAAGGTAATACTAGTCCCATTATCTTGAAATATAAGAAAATCTTGTCCACTCTCATTTAAGTCTTGCGTTTCTTTAGCTCTTACGTAACTATATCGATATGTAAAATTTTCACCTTTCTTCTCTTGTAATACTGTTTCTTTTTCTTGCGACAGGATATACTTCACTATTTTTCTCCCTCCTATCGAACCGGCGTTGCAGCAGACATTTGAAATCCAAGTGATACTAAATCTGCATTTGTACCTGGAAACATCATCACTGCACCATCCCCAATATGAAAACCATACTCAGTCATCATCTCACGATAACTTTGAGGGATAGGAGAGGAAAGTCGTTGCAACTTTGCACCATATTCATCCGTAATTTCTGTATGTGGCATAATCCCTTCCCACTTCTTTATACTAGTAATTTGTTCTTGCATAATTTCATCCGAAATAAAGATATTTTCAATTAGTACATTTCCATCAGGTACAGACATATTCATAATTCTTCGCACAATTAATTCTGGATCTTCGCCAGTTGAAGCACCGTCTGTCATATGACAAACAACAGGAGCTGGCCCGTCTTGTAAATTCGGTAATTCC
Organism: Bacillus cereus group sp. BfR-BA-01524; assembly: GCF_022662595.1. Taxonomy (NCBI): domain Bacteria; kingdom Bacillati; phylum Bacillota; class Bacilli; order Caryophanales; family Bacillaceae; genus Bacillus; species Bacillus cereus group sp. BfR-BA-01524. The sequence goes on from NZ_JAKUDW010000043.1 coordinate 9,367, forward strand.
TTTTGCAATAACTTCTCCACTACAGAGAAAGCCTTTGCTGTATCAGTTAAGCGATGCGTTTGAATTTTTTCTAGTGGACGTAGTCTTGCTACTTCATCTATTGTTTTCACCCCACCCAAAAGATCAAAAACTTGATCGCTATAAGCTAAAATAGATAACTTATATCTTGGAAGCAATCGACTACCTTTTGTCGAACGAAATACCATTTGGCGAATCGCTAAAGAAAGAGCATCTGTTACAATGTCAATTCTCCTTTTTTCTTCTCCCTCTACATCCATCATTTGATTCATTGATGCGCTTACATCAAGAAGATAGATTATATAAGCTGGTGTTTGTTGTGTTGCTTGAGTTTGATATAACATGTTTCATACCCTTCCATACATTATTATATGAACTTTTTTTATATTCACATTTCATTATAACTTATGAATTTTCTTTTTCTCAATTTATTATAAAATGTTCTCGATATAATTTACATATTTTCACACAAAAAGACATTTTTCTTCTCTTTAACTTATGTTTAAATATACAAAACCCTTCTATATTCATAGAAGGGTTTTAATATTATGGTATAAGACGAGTACAATCTCTCGGAAAAGCACTCGCCTCTCGTACATTTGTTAATTCTAATAGTTTATATACAATCCTTTCTAACCCAATTCCGAAACCTCCATGCGGGGGACAACCGTATCGGAATGTATTTAAATAAGATTGAAATTTCTCTGGGTGTAATCCTTTTTCTTTAAACGAAGCGAGTAACATTTCATAATCATGAATTCGCTGTGCCCCTGACGTTATTTCTAACCCTTTATATAATAAGTCGAATGAATCAGTAATAGCTGGATTCTCTTTATTTTGCATCGTATACATCGGTCTCGCTTCTTTCGGATAATGTGTAATGAAAACAAATTCACTATTATATGTTTCCTTTACATATTTCCCTAGTAACTTTTCACCTTCTGTATCTAAATCCCCTACAGGAGATTCTTTACGATACTTACTTTTCAAAATTTCTTGTGCTTCTAACAATGTAATTTTAGGTATTTCAGTAATAACAGGTACTTCTATTTGTAATAGTTGTAGTTCTATTTCACATTTTTTCGCTACTTGTTGAAATATATATCGTAAAACATCCGTTTCTAGTTGCATCACTTCATAAAAATCATGAATAAATCCAAGTTCTACGTCTAACGAGATATATTCATTCAAATGACGGGAAGAGTTATGATGTTCCGCTCTATATACAGGTGCAATTTCAAAAACTCGTTCTAGTCCACCCGCTACCATCATTTGTTTGTAGAACTGTGGTGATTGTGCTAAATAAGCTTCTTTTTGGAAGTATGGAAGCTTAAAAACATTTGCTCCTCCTTCTGCCCCTTGTGAAACAATTTTCGGAGTAAATATACGTGTGAAATCGTTCTCTATTAGAAATTCACTAAAGCTCTGAACGAGTGTAGATTTCACTTTAAAAATCGCTGCAGTTCGCTCATGCCTTAATGATATTACCCGCTCATTAAGTAGTTGATCTAAGCCAACTTGTAACTTCTTTTTATTTATTTCAAATGGAAGTGGCTCTGCACCGTTTATTACTTTCACTTCATGAGCAAGTACTTCAACACCCAATTCCGTTTTCGACGTCTCGACTATCTCACCGATTACATGGACAACACTTTCTACATCAACTTTATATCCGGCCAATTCATTTTCTAATACACATTGAATTACTCCTGTTCTGTCCCGTAATAATAAAAAACTAACATTTCCAAGGTGCCGAATTTTTTTTACCCATCCTTGAAGTAATACAACCTTTCCACTTTGCTTTGTACATTCTTTTGTGAGTGAACGCTTCATTATTGAATCCATTATTTTTCCCTCCAGTAATTTTATATTTATTTACGTTATTGTTGTCACCGTCATCATCCACGGTCACTCACCCCCTTTCAAAGAATACAAAAATCCGCCCCTATAAATAGGGACGGATTTTTTTCCGCGGTACCACCCAAATTGTCATACTGACCATCTTAGCCCTGATAACGGTAGGTACCGTTTGCTTTTACTAATAATCACGTTCAAAGCAACGCTCACAGGTGTCTTTCCATCATGCGGTATCGCAACCTTCCCAGCAACCGGCTGCTCTCTGTAGACCTTTGCACCATGTACTTTTCCTGATCATCACTTTTTATATTTACAGAGTATTTTAACTTTTCACCCTATAAAATGCAAGCACTTTTAAATATATTTTGATTTTTCACATCCAGTTTTGTACAATCTCCTCTAAAGCCATTCCACGTGAACCTTTCAGTAAAACAACATCTTTTTTCGTTATAACTTTCAATACTTCCTCTGCTATTTTGGCTTTATTATCAAATGACTTTATTTTTCCTGTATGATAGTTCTTTCTTGCTTCTTCCGCTACAATTTTGGCTAACTCTCCATACGTAAATACATATTGAATGCTCTCCTCATTTAACATTTCACCAATTTCTCTATGATATGTTTCAGCTTTCTTGCCTAACTCCAACATATCCCCAATCACTATAATTTTTTTCTTATAGGCATTTAATTTCTGCAACGTTTCAATTGCAGCCTTCATGGAGGAAGGACTGGCATTCCATGCATCGTTAATAATTGTAAAACCTGTTTTAGCGGTTAAAAACTGAAAGCGCATTTGTGTAATGTTTATTTGCTGCAATGCTTCTTGTATTTTTTCTATAGGGACTTTGTAAAATTGACCTACAGCGATTCCGACAATCGTATTAAAAATATTATGTTTTCCATGTAAGGGAACATCGTACTGTATTTTTGAATGATTTAATTTAAAATGAACACCATATTCATCTAATTGTACGTTCGTTGGAAACAAATCATTTGTATACTTTCCACCAAACGACTTACTTTCTATACCTAGCATATTAATATTTTGAGAAAGTAATGGCTCATCACCATTATATAAGAACAGTCCACCGTCATTTAATCCGTCTACAATTTCAAATTTAGCCTTCGCAATCTCTTCTCTTGATCCAAGCGTTTCTAAGTGTGACTGTCCAATCATTGTAATGATCGCTACATCTGGCTGTGCTATTTGTGCTAAGTTTCGAATTTGTCCCGTTTCGCTCATTCCCATTTCAAGTATTAAAAACTCTGTATCCTGTTTCATTTCTAAAATCGTTAGTGGTAAACCAATTTGACTATTTAAATTCCCCTTCGTTTTATGCACACGATAAGTTGTACTTAATATCGTGCTTATTATATCTTTTACCATTGTCTTTCCATTACTACCAGTAATTCCGATAACTTTCACATTACTTGTCTTTCGGTAATATCGCGCTATTTTTTGCAGTGCAAGTAATGTGTCATCTACAAAAATAATCGGTATTCCTTTTGGAGGATCACCGTAAGACTTTTTCCATAAAGAAGCAGCCGCACCTTTTTCCATCGCTTCTTTTACATAATCGTGTCCATCTTTCACCCTAATAATCGGAACAAACAAATTCCCTTTCGTAATTTTTTTAGAGTCAATACAGACGCCTTGCATCTCTATATAATGAAATGATTCTTGTAATCCTTCACCATTTACTATCTCTTCCAATTTATTTAATTGTATTTGAATCAAATCGTCACCCTTTTCCATTTTATTACATAAAAGTTGTATTTTTCACGCATATTAATAAAAAATTTTATAGCGAGGTGTGTATATGCAAAAAGCAATTAGTTTCTTTCTCCTATTGTTTTGCCTAATTGTAGTAAACGAAACATACGCCTATTCACCAAAATCTTTACCAATCTCCCAAAACTCTGATCAATGGCAAGTGAATATTGATAAACCGAAAAAAACAAACAAGAATATGCTTCAAGCTAAAAAAAATGAATTTCAAACATATCATTTTTCAGTAAAGAATGTCGGGAATAGTGAAGTATATAATGTAAACGTCGAAGTATTCCGCAACGAACCAAATAAGAAAACGAAATATGAACTCTTTTCCCTAAAGGAAAGTCGTTTAGCAAGTGGAAAAACTGGATTTGAACACGCTAATTTACCTGTTGCTACAAAAGCGGATGAGGTTGATGTGATTATTACATGGCAAGAACACCCATTCCGATCGATGCGAAATGGTCAAAAAGTTGAATCTAGAAAATTTAAAGAGCATTTTGTTTTTAAAGAAGCTAAAAAGTAAATGGGATCCGGATATATTCACACTAACATTGATATAGCTTTATTTACTAGTACCAGTTCGTAAGCAAATTAAAAAGTCGTGGCTTAATGCCACGACTTTTTATATTAATTCGTATTAATGCCTCTCGCTGCCCAAATGCGATCGATATCAGCAGCATGTTGTCCGCCATATAAAAGAGCATCCGCTTGCTTAATCGCTTTCGCTCCATCACTGAATTTAGAGTTTGGTGTTAATGACCAGTGTGATTGTAAAATGATTTTCGTTGCTACATCACGGCCAAAAGCTTGTGCCATTTCGTATTGACCTTGAGCCCAAATTTCACCATCATCATGCACTTCATTCGTTATATCTTTCGGATATACTTTATTCGTATCTAATCGGCGTAAGCATGTTGGATCTGAACTAGAATAAGCTGTCGCATCCCATTCTCCAACACATGCTTTACCATATCCAGTAGTCGATACTGCATCTTCATATGTAGCACCTAAGAAGTCGCCAAATCCTTCTCCCATCGCTCCACCTTCTGCTGAACTACCAAAGCCAGGAACTTGGTTATCTTGAATCGAATGCCCATACTCATGTGCGATAATACCAGCATCTTCTGCATCATCAACACCGCCAGTACCGAAAGTTAAAGCTTTTGTTGATGGAGAATAGAATGAGTTATCATCAGTTGTACCATTAACATTCACTTTTATCGAACGGTTATTAATATTTTTAAAACCTAACCCTTGAATATAACGCTGTAATGTATCGATATGATAATACGACATCACATCTTCAAAGCTATCATTTGCACGTGTATAGTTAAATTGTAAGTTTGTAGATTTTGTTTTTGCTTTTGAAGAAATCGTTACATACTCTCCAATTAAAAATCCTGTTCCATCTAAGCCTTTTAACGTAACAGTCTTCAATTGGTTCGTTAGAGCTGTTGAATCTGCATCATTATTATCTTTTAAGCCTACTTTACTACCGCTAGATACGACTGGGTTAGGTAAAAATACTTTTCCTGACCCTTCAGCTTTTCGGTTTATATCAACCTTTTTAATTAACTTTCCATTTTCTGCATCAATAAATGTTTCCCATGCACCAAATGGATTATTAGAATGGACTACAACTTTATATACTGGACGAGCAATTCCTTCTTCAACAATATATCCGAACTCTTTATCTGTAGGAGCCCATAAATTTTGCTCACTTGCTTCTCCAACATACGCCATTGATTTTTGTATTGCATCTTTTTCACTAATTTTTGTCGTTACTTCCTTCACACCTGTAACAGGCTGATAATCAGAAACAGCGAGTACTCCCTTTCCCTCTCCGTTAAGCGTAACTGTTATTTGTTTTGAAAATACAGGTGCACCATTAACAACTTGTTGGAACCTAACATATGAAGCTACTGACGTTTCTGTTGTAGAAATATATTGCAAGTCTGAAAGGTCTGTTTTCAATCCATACTGCGCAGCATTTTCTTTTAAATATTCAGTTGCTTTTTTCTGTGGCGAATAAGCTTCTAACTTTACTTGCTGTTGTTTTTCCAATGCCGAAACCGTAGAAATCGTCCCCATTACTAACGGTACAGTCATTGCCATTGCCACCATTTTTTTATTAAACATAGAACCACTCCCCCTAATAAAGTAGCTCAACCTTATCCCATTACCACTAGGCAATCATTCCCCACAAAATGGGGGGATAAAAATTGAATCTACGAGTAATTCTCTATAAACACTTCTATTACCTTTTTATTTAGGGTAAGTGAAATTTTCTCAATATTTATGTGTAAAGTGAACACAATACTTTAGAAATATATTTCTAAAGCAATTCCTTAACTCTTAAACTTTTTAAATGACTTTGTAAAAAATAGGCTACTTTTTACCTAACGGTAGGTTGAAAAAAATATTAATGAATGATACGATTTATATAACCTTTTTTTAGGAGGCTTTATTATGAGCAAAAGTGAAGAAACACTCTCTTCAATTATGGAAGCAAGCTATCGACTGTTTGCCGGACATGGTATTACCAAAACGACTTATTCAATGATTGCTGAAGAAGTCGGAATTGCTAAACCGTCCATTTATTATTACTTTAAATCTAAAGATGCATTAATCGAATGTATTTTCACAGAATTATGTGCTGCGATGCAGTTTTCTTCCTTCTTTCATACAGAAGAGTTTACGAAAGAAAATTTTATTGAGAAATGCATTGAAATTGGATTCAAAATAATTGATGAACAGCAGAACGATCCTTATTTTAATCGTGTGTTGCAAGAATATGTATTACTATCTTCAAGAAATGATATGTACAAAGATCGATTACTAACTGTGCAAACAGAATATTTACAAGGATTTGAATCCCTCCTTACAAAAGCAAATGAGCTTCAATTGATTGAAAATAAAAATCTAGTTTCAAAAGCTCATATGTTAGCATTAGTGCTTGATAATGTCGGGAATTTTATGATGTTACATGTGGATATAGATTATAGACAAATATGGATGGAAGCTGTAAACAGTATTTTTGAAAGAAGGGATTGAATTGAATACTAAAAAACGAATTATCGGCTTAGACTTTGCTAGAGCTTTGGCGATGTTTGGTATGCTGCTTGTTAATTTTATGGTGATAACAGGTGCAGAAGGAAATGGTCCCCCATTTTTAATAACTTTCATGTCACTTTTTGAAGGTAGAGCTTCTGCCTTGTTTGTTATACTTGCTGGAATTGGCATATCTTTAATGACTAGATCATCTGTTGCTAGCAATGAAAAAATAAAAATTTCTAATAGCCGAAAAATCATCTGGAAACGGGCACTATTCTTATTTATTTTAGGATTATTTTTATACGTAATGGAGTGGACTGGGGATATATTACACTACTACGGTGTTTACCTTTTCGTTGCTGCATTACTCATTACAGTCCGAAAAAAAGCATTACTCTTGTTATCTATTATTATCCTACTCTTGGCACAATCTCTTCAGCTTACTTTCAATACTTTCGAAGGTTGGGGAGGTCCTACTCTATTTATAAACTATGTAGACTTCTGGACAGTAAACGGTTTTCTTCGCAATTTATTCTTTAATGGTTATCACCCTTTTTTCCCTTGGTTTTCATTCTTCTTAATCGGTATGATAATTGGCAGATTAGATCTTCATAATAAAAAGATTAGAGATAGGTTGCTCTTGCTCGGTATTACATTCACCATACTGATAGAACTTTTATCAAAAGGGCTCACGCATTACTTCATTCCACACATTGGCAAAGAAGCTGCTACATTTTTGTTTAATACAGGACCCATTTTACCAAATATATTATATATTTTATCTGCTACAGGATCCGCTATTGCTATATTAATACTTTGCCTCTATATCACTGAAAAATATGAAAATAATTGGTTTGTTACTTCCATTATACAAACAGGTCAATTAACATTAACTCATTATGTAAGTCATGTATTTATCGGGATTGGGACATTAATTCTATTCAATAGAATGGAACATCAAACACTACTTTTCGTTTTATTATTTGTTACTGTATTTTTCATTTTCAGTATTTTGTTTAGCGTATTATGGAGAAAGAAATTTTCTAGAGGACCTATTGAATGGATTATGAGGAAATTAGCTAGTTAATTTACCTCCATACGAAAAAGGAAGTTGGAATCATTCCAACTTCCTTTTTTCTTTAATTAGCTGCACTTAATTTAATTCTAAGCTTTGTTTCACCTAAAGAAAGTTCATCGTCTTCGTTCGTTAAGTGACCAAATGTAAATTGTTTAACAAGTAAGTTTTCTTCCAATAAATCTTTATGGTTCGTTAACGTTCGTTGTAGTTCTTCTTCTGTATCGAGAATCACATCGACTCGTAAATTAACTGGTAAATTCAACTGTTTACGATATTCTTGAACCGCACGAATGAATTCACGCGCTACTCCTTCTTGTAACAATTCTTCCGTTACATTCGTATCTAACATAACCGTATATTGTCCGTTAGTCGTATTAGAGAATCCTGATTTTGCAACTTTTTCAACTAACACATCTTCAGCAGTTACAACTACTTCTTCTCCTGGTGTTGCTTCGTAAACTGCTCTTTCTGTTGATACAAAGTTTTGTACTTCTTCTTGTGATAATTGTTTTAGCCAACCATTCACTGCATTCACATTTTTACCGAATTTCGGCCCTGCTGTTTTAAAATTGAGCTTCAATTGATATGATGTGTATTTTGTTTCATCGAGTTCAACATGGAACGCTTTTACATTTAACTCATCCATAACGATATCACGATAAGATTCCCAATCCATATCATTCTCGTTATGCTCAAGTAATACCAGTTCTGCTAGCGGCTGTTTTACTTTTAAAGAATGCTGATTACGGTTACTTCTTCCAAGTTCAACAACTTGTAAAACAGCATCCATTTCCGCTTCTAATTTCGGCTGAAGTAGTGATTCATTTACAACTGGATAATCAGCTAAATGAACGCTACTTCCTTCTAAATTAAGATGAATGTCTTCCGCGACAAACGGTGTGAATGGTGCAATTAATTTACTAATTGTTACAAGTACTTCATGAAGTGTCTCATACGCAGCAGCTTTTTCAGCGTTCATACCAGATTCCCAGAAACGATTACGTGAGCGTCTTACATACCAGTTACTCACTTCATCTACAAGTGCTGCAATTTCACGAGCTGCATTCGTAAATTGATAATCATCAAGTGCTGTTCTCACTTTTTTCGTTGTACTATGCAATCTTGATAATACCCATTCATCCAATTTCGTACGCTTTACATCATACGTTTCTTTCGGGTTATATTCATCTAAATTTGCATATAAAACGTAGAAGCTATACACATTGACTAATGTATCTACAAATTTAGATTTCGCTTCCAGTACGGTTCTTTCAGAAAAACGCTTCGCATTCCACGGAGCACTATCAACAAGTAAAGCCCATCTTAGCGCATCTGCACCAAACTTATCTACTAAATCAACTGGATCTAGTGCATTCCCTTTACTTTTAGACATTTTCTGCCCTTCTTCATCTAAAACATGCCCTAGTGATAACACTCGTTTATACGGTATTTTTCCTGTATACAGTGCTGAGACTGCTAATAAACTATAAAACCAGCCGCGTGTTTGATCAATTCCTTCTGCAATAACATCAGCTGGAAACTGCTCTTCAAATAACTCTTTATTTTCAAATGGGTAATGATATTGTGCAAATGGCATGGAACCACTATCAAACCAAACATCAATTACTTCTGGTGTACGATTCATTGTGCCTCCGCATTTTTCGCAGCAGACTTGAACTTCATCTACATAAGGCTTATGCAATTCTAAATCTTCCGGTGTTTCTTTCGTACTATGCTTTCTTAATTCGGCAATGCTTTTCGGCGCAAACTGATGATCACAACTTTCACATTCCCATACGTTTAATGGCGTTCCCCAATATCTATTTCGGCTAATATTCCAGTCCACCATATTTTCTAAAAACTTACCAAAGCGTCCATGTTTCATATGATCCGGATACCAAGTAACTGAATCATTATTTTGTAAAAATGTATCTTTAATTGCAGTTGTTCGGATTAACCAACTTTCTCCTGCATAATAAAGAAGTGGTGAATCACAACGCCAGCAATGTGGATAGCTATGTTCATATTTTTCTTTATGATATAGTAAACCTTCTTTCGCTAAATAACGAACAATGTCAACGTCACAATCTTTTACAAATTTACCTTTCAAAAATGGTACCGCTTCTGTATACTCACCTTTTTCATCTACAACGTGCAAGAATGACAATCCTTCACTTTGAACAACTCTATAATCGTCCTCTCCATATGCTGGAGCAATATGAACAAGTCCTGTACCACTATCTGCCGTTACAAACTCTGCTGCGATAACGCGGTAACCATTTGTAACTTCTTTCATCGGAAATGGCGCTGTATAAGATGTGTTTAATAATTCTTCGCCTTTATGAACAGATAATACTTCATAGTTTTCTTTTAATACTTCTTGTACACGTTCTTTCGCAACAATGTATACATGACCTTCTTGTTTTGCTTTAACATATTCCATATTTGGATGTACAGCAAGCGCTACGTTTGCTGGAAGTGTCCAAGGCGTTGTTGTCCAGCCTAAGAAATACTCATTTTCACTATCTTTCACTTTAAACTTCACAGTTGCACTTAAATCTTTTACTGTTTTATACCCTTGTGCAACCTCATGTGAGCTCAATGAAGTTTGGCAGCTTGGGCAGTATGGTGAAACTCTATGCCCTTTATATAACAATCCTTTTTCATGGATCGTCCCCAAAATATGCCATACACTTTCAATATATGGATTCTCTAAAGTTACATATGGATCATCCATATCTACCCAATAACCAATACTTTCAGTGAATTCACGCCACTGCTTTTCATATGTGAAAACACTCTCTTTACACTTTTGAATAAATGGTTCAATGCCATATTCTTCGATCTCATGTTTACCAGAAATACCAAGTTGCTTCTCAACACCTAGTTCTACAGGTAAACCGTGTGTATCCCATCCTGCTTTTCTTACTACTTTATAACCAGCCATCGTTTTATATCTTGCTACTAAATCTTTAATTGCCCGACCAAGTGCATGGCCGACGTGTGGTAAACCGTTCGCCGTTGGTGGTCCTTCATAAAACACAAACGATTGTGCGCCTTCTCGATTCTGAATTGATTGTTCAAAAATGCTTTGTTCGTTCCACTGCTTACGAATACGTGTTTCTCTCCCTACAGCTGACTCTTTTACATCTACTTTCTTCATCTACAATCACTCCTTTGAATGTTTTAAAAGCACACAAAAAACCCGTCCCTATGAAGTAGGGACGGGTTTACCCGCGTTACCACCCTAATTCTATTAGCTTTTTCACTAATAGCGCTTAGCAACGTACTATCATACGTGTTCTTTGTAACGGTAGACATCCGTCCGGGCTTACTCACTTTCAGCCTCGGCTCCTCGGAGATGATTTTCAAATAACGTCTGCCCACCGGCTTTCAGCAATATACCGGCTCTCTGGAGAACAGTTCACTATTTTACTCTTTCTCGTCTTCAGATTTGTATACTTTATTAAAAGTTATTTTATGCCATTTGACAACTAATTGTCAACTAATTCAAAATATATTCTTATCCTTATCCCCTATTCTTATACAATTACTTTTCAAATTCTCGCAATGCTGCTAAATTTTCATCATCCTCAATAAGTTCAGCAAAGAATCCCGATTCATCCTCACGAAGGACAATTTCAAGCTCTTCCTTCGCCTCTTCATTTCTATTTAACTGCGCTAAATAACAAGCACGATCATATCTTGCTAACAAATCACTTGCATCCATTGTTAATACTTCATTTGCTATTTTTTCTGCCTTTAGTGTTTGGCCGGCACCATGATATGAAGACGCTAAAGAAAGAAGAATTACTGTTTCATTTCGATGATGTATAGAAGCATTTTCTAATACTTGAATTGCCTCTTCAAACCTTTCTTGACTTTGGTACATTTCTCCTAAAGCAAGAAATGCTCTACTTACGAACGGTGTTTGCTCCGTTAATTGTAAGGTAATCTTTTCTGCTTTTCTTTCTTCCCCTGCTTTAAAGAATACTTGTGCTTGCAGAAGAAGAGTATCATAATCATCTGGTAGTTCTCGAACCATTTGCTTCGTTAATTCCAAAGCATCTCTTAACATATCTTCTTCCTCGCACTCAACGAAAAGATTTACAAGTTGCTTCGCTACTTCATAATCCCATTTATTTTCTAGTGACGTGTGCAGAATCTCTATCGCTTCTTTATTCATCTCTACATTCTCATAAAATAGCGCAAATCGCTGTGCTGCCATACTATTTTTCGGATTTAACTTTAAAGAGATTTCATATAAATCAATTATCATAGTAACCATTGAAATTTCTTTCGCACGATTTTTCATACGATAAAAAGCTCTCGTAATGATAGATCGTTTCGGCTGTTCATGCAGCTGGCGTTCAATCCATATTTCCGTAACCGCAGCTGCAGCATACATGAATGCTGTACTTCTTTCTGCTTTTTTCACCTTTAACGTATGAAGAAAATCTCGTATGTTAGACAATTTTTTATGTTGCTCTACTGCTTTTACATAAACATCAAATATACGTTCATTATCAAAATCTTTTTGTATTACTTTCATTGCAACTTCAATTGCTTTTACATTTCTTTTTTTCACTAATACTTTTGCATAATGATATAGAACTTCTATATGCTCACCATCTAATTGTAGTGCGTATTCAATCTGTGCTTGTTCTTTATCTATTTCATTCATCGCTCCGTACACATATGCAATCGCATCTAAACGCCATATTTCAGGTACTTCTTCCTCTAATTGTTCTAGTTCAGTTAGCAATTCTTCCTGAAGATTCATATCTACTGAAAGCTGTGCCAAATATTCCATATTAATATGCAACGGCTCTTCCTTCATCGCCTGAACCATATGACTTTGTTCTTTAGAACGGTTTTCTTCTTTTTCGTATATTTCCGCAAGCTGTAAATGTACACCTACGAAATTCCCATCAAGCTCTAAACATGTTTCATACGCTTGTTTTGCTTCCGTCAATTGCCCTAATGCCATAAGTGTTTCACCAATTCGGTAATACGGTAATGCCGTTTCCTTTTGTTCTATCGCCTTATTATATCTTTTCATCGCTTGGCCGTACTGTCCAATAGATTCATATAAAATACCTGCATAACAACCGTACTCACTTACTTCATTTCTTTCTTTGTGTAAAGTTCTTAAAAACGCTATACCTCGTTGTACAAATTCCGTTCCTTTAATTCGATTCACATATTCATCTAACGCACTTGCTACATTATAATCGCTTTTCTTTATACCATTTTCTAACTTAGATAGCGCTACTTTAAACCCTTCTTCATTTCCACCAAGTTCAAGTTCAGCATCCCATAAAACCATTCCTGCATTCATGAGGAAATCTTGGCTCTTTTCAATTTGCTTCTCAAGACCAAGAATGTATTCTTTTGCTTCCTTGTATTGTTCTCTTGCCATATACACTTGTGTAAGTCCGAAGTGAGAATAAACATCCTCATCGTTTTCTTCTAAAGCACGCTTATACAATACTTCTGCTTCTTCCAAGCTATCATTTTGAAAATGATAGTCACCTAATTTTACGTAAAGAGGTGCTTTATCATCACAATTCTCAATACCGTTTAATAAAATTTCTTTCGTACCTTCCTCATCCTTCAAATCAGATTCGTATATTTCCGAAAGTTTCGTATAAATGTAAGGTGCATTACTATCCAAATAAATCGCTACTTTAAGCCCTTTTATTGCTAAATATAATTTTCCTAGTTGATGTGCACATCTCGCTCGTTCATACCATACATGTGCTTCATATTTATACTCTTTTAACAAGTCATTAAAGATTTCATATGCTTCTTCATATCTTTCTAAATCTATTAATATTAAACCGTGATTCGTTAAAGTGAACCTTTCAGGACTGCGCTCTAACGCAACTTGTGAATATTGCAATGCTTTTTCAGATTGATCAATATACATATAGGATAAAGCGAGAAAACTCCAAGCAATAGGCTGATCTGCGTCTAATTGTAACGATGAACGAAAGCTTGAAATCGCTTCTATATAAATTTCCTGCTCAAAAGCATATCTTCCGTTTATTAAATGATATAAAGCACGATTATTTTTCTTCTCAACGCTTGTCAGCATTTGCTCCGCTTTCTCTACTTCCTGAAGACGAATAAAACACTGTGCACCATGCAATTTAACAAAGTCCGAGTTCGGAAACTTTTCCATTAACTTATCGATACAATATAAAATAAATTCTTTATCTACTTCAACATCTAAGTGCTTTATCGTATATAACCACGTATTTGGATTATCGCTCGTTTCTTTTAAAAATTGTACTAAGTTACTAATTCCCTCTTTATCCTGTTCATCTAAATGATCCGTAAGAGAAAAAATAGATTTAAAATAACGATTTTCTTCCTCACTTAGAAACGCTAGTTGCGCCTTCTTTTCTTTCGGAACAAACGTGATTGCTAAACAGCCTGTATAACGATATTTTTCTTGTAATTTACTATATTCTACAAGAACTGGTTCTATAAAGTTTGGATCTTGAACATAGAAAGCTTGCAATGTATCATCATATCCAGATAGAACTTGTACGTGTGAAGCATGCTCAATATCTATACTTAATAAAACAGGAATTCCTTCATCAATCAGTCTCTTATAATTCTCTTCATTCCCTTTAAAATAACGATATTCATAACCTAATTCTTCTAAATAAGAAACAGTATCTGAAAACTTCGATCCTGTCATATCAAAAATAAACTCTGCTATTTCATCTTGTGTACGTGTCTCTCCCCATATACGCAACATCATCTCTAAACTTGTCGGAACACAATAATTATCCTTTTGTACAATAGGAACTATCGGCAAGTGAACCTTTTTTCCATCCGGATTTTTTTCTAAATTATGATATAAAGATTCTTTTAAACTCTTTTCTTCTTTTAATAGCTTTTGTAAATCTGCAAATTTATTCATTTTGTACAGCGCTTCTGCACGTAAATGTACAAAGTAAGTGTTATAAGCATGATATGGCAGCTGAGTATTTATGTTATCTATTACCGCTAACATCTCTTCATATTGCTCTAAATCTAATAAATACTTTACCTTCTCAAAATGAAAATATGGTACTTGTGGGAACTTTACAATCGCATCATTAATTAACTGTATCGCACGTTTTTGTTCTCCTTTATTTGCATACAATTGTGATAATAAATAGGTAGATAACTCTTCACAATCTTCATGCTGCATGCCAGCAATAAATTGTTCTTCCGCTTTCTCCCATTCGCCTGTATGCATATAAACGTAGCCCCATTTATCAAACACTACGCGCGTACTGTACTCCTCTGCTTTTTGCATATACATTAGCGCTTCTTCGTTTCTTTTCATTTCTAAAAGACATCGTACTAACGTAAAATATGTTTTCGCTAAAAAATCGGCATCTATTTCTTCTTTATTGCTCTCTTCTAAAGTTTCTTTTAACAGCTGCTCTGCTTCAAGAATTTTCCGCTCATCAATTAACTCATCACAATATAAAGAGAGCGTTCTCATATTTGGGAATTTTTTATAAGCGTAGCGAATGAGGAATGAACTGTATTGGTGCATAAGCCCTTCATCAGTAAGACGAATTAATATGTCAAACTCCTTATGCGAAGGAATATTAGCAAGCCACTTCTTCACATAGGATAAAGTATTCGTTTCTTTTATATATGCAATTTCATTATTTATTTTCTGTAATCCGTCTACAAATCTCTTATCTTTCAAACACGCTTCTAACTGCTTAAAATCTAGCATGCATTCACCTCGAATTTATATTTAAACTGCTACTTGCTTAGATTTTACACACCATATAGTATGTATTCAACTAAAATCTCTTATAATAGATGGTATTAATTAATATTATTCAAATTTATAACAAAATATAGTAAAAATGATTATTTTTCTCCGTATTTTGTTTAATTATATGGAATAACGTAACATGCGGTTTTTATCTTGTAGAAGCTGAAATCAGTACATAAAATTATATTGGCGATAATTCAAATATATCAGCGATTATATGTCGAATATCGACTTATCGACATTAAACGACAATTCTGATATATCATATCTTTTAACATACTATATCACCAAATGTAATTTTCATATTCGGAGCATACACTAAAGAAGAATACACATGAAATATTTTATAAAATCGTAGTTCAGCTTCATATTGAGTTAGCGCATTATCATATGTTAATCCTCTGTCTATTAAACGTTCTATAAATTGCTGCTTATCACCTGGATTCCCTGCAATCCCCTCTTCTTTTAATGAATGATACAAACTTTGTTTATCATTATGGTGCATATTAGAATCTAAAAAGTTCACTTTATCACTTACTCTACACTCAATATTTTTCACACCTAATTCACTTAAATACATCGGTATTTTCATACCAATATTTCCATCTTTTCCACTCCTCTGCGTGTCACTTTCAAATAAATTCTGCAAAATGCCTAGCTGGATAATTTCCGATTGGTTCTCTCCATCCAACGTGTATGAAGACATATTTGATATCCAATGTGGTTCAAAACAGATTATTTTCCCGCCACTTTTAACTGAATGAATCATTTTTTGTAGCATCGTTTTTGGTGAACTCATATGTAATAAGAAGGCATGACAAATTGCTATATCGTATGTATCGTTCAATTCAATTTCTATAGCATCTCCCTCCAGAAATTCTGACTCGTACGGAAGTAAACGAAACAACTCTCTCGCTTCAGCTAATAATGTTTCTCCACTATCAATGCCTGTATACTTTGATCCTTCTGGAAGTAAAGGCATTAATAATAAGCCTAAATAACCATACCCACAACCGTAATCAACAATATGTACGGGCTTAGTAATCTTCCAAACCATATTTACTAAAAAGCGGACATAATCGTCGTTGTAATATAAATCTCTTGTGTTTTTTAAATACGTTAGTTTACTGTTCCAATCGTACGTTTCCAAGTTCAACGCCTCCTTTTTATATATGACATTACAATTCTCCATTTAATACGGACATTCCTACACCTGAAACAACTCTATAAAAGTTTAGATTTAATAAAATAAAACTTCTACTTTCACATTTTCTATGAAAATAAATAGGCATACATATCTACTACGATACGTATACCTATTTGTTTTACATCTCCTCAGGAGCATCCACCCCAAGTAGACGTAATCCTTCTTTTAATACAACTGTCACAGCATACACTAATGCCAGTCTACTGTCTTTCTCTCCGTTCTCTTCTAATATACGAACATTACCGTAATATTTATTGAACGATTGTGCTACATCTAATACATATTTCGAAATAATCGATGGCTCATTTTTATTGAAAGCTGCTTCAATTACTTGTGGGAATTTGTTTAGTAATTTTACGACACTCCAGCTATGGTCGTCTTTTAAAGCAAACGTACATGTTTCAAATTCTACACTTTCTTTTCTTAAAATAGAGCAAGCACGTGCATGTGTGTACTGTACGTACGGGCCTGTTTCTCCTTCAAATTTCAGCATGTTTTCTAATGAGAATTCAATATTGTGCATACGCTCATTTTTTAAATCGTGGAAAATAACCGCCCCTACACCGACTTGCTTTGCTACTACTTCTTTTTGTTTTAAGTTTGGATTTTTCTCTTCAATATTTTGTTTTGCAAGTTCGATTGCTTCCTCAAGTACTTCTTCAAGTAAAATAACTCTTCCTTTACGTGTCGACATTTTCTTACCGTCTTTTAATATGAAGCCAAACGGTACGTGTTCCATACCATCAACCCAAGTGTAGCCAAGTTTTTTTAATACAGTGAAAAATTGATTGAAATGTAAGCTTTGTTCTGGACCAACAACATATAGCGTTTTATCAAATCCATAAGTGTTTTGACGATATAAAGCAGCCGTTAAGTCACGCGTTGCATAAATCGTCGCACCATCTGACTTTCTAATTAAGCATGGCGGCATACCTTCTTCTTCTAAATTAACGACTAATGCGCCTTCTGATTCTTCCAGTAAGTCGTGCTCTTCTAAAATCCCAATAAAGTCTTCCATTTTATCATTATAGAAAGCTTCGCCTTGAAAATTAGTAAATTCCACACCGAGAAGTTCATAAATACGAGAAAATTCTTTAAGGGACTCATGACGGAACCAATTCCAAAGCTCTACCGCTTCTTCATCACCTTCTTCTAATTTCTTAAACCAAGCACGTCCTTCTTCTTCTAATTCATCATTCTCTTTTACTTCTACATGAAACTGAACATATAACTTAAATAGCTCACGTATTGGATCCTCTTTCACTACTTCTTCATTTCCCCATTTTCTATATGCGGTAATTAACTTTCCAAACTGTGTTCCCCAATCACCAATATAATTGATTCCTACAACTTCATAGCCACATTTTTCAGCGATATGCTTAAATGAATTACCAATCATTGTAGAACGTAAATGCCCCATCGAAAAAGGTTTCGCGATATTAGGAGAGGAATAATCAATTACTACTGTTTTTTCACAGCCAAAGTGGTTTTGACCGAACTCTTCTTTCTCCGCTAAAACTGTTTTTAATACTGCATCACTTACAGTTTCACGATTGAAAAATACATTTACATACGGACCAACGGCTTCTACTTTCGTAAAAAACGGATCATTTAATTTCTCAGCAACTTCCTTTGCGATAAGAGCTGGTGCTTTTTTATATTGCTTCGCTAATGAAAAACATGGAAACGCTGCATCTCCAAATTCATCTTGTTTCGGTGTTTCGATTAAATCTAAAATTTGATTTTGCGTTAATTCATTTACAAAAATATTCGATAAACTTTTCGCAAACTGTGTTTTATATTCCATACTACAACCTCCTTATTTTTTAAACACAAAAAACTCGTCTCTAAAAAAGAGACGAGTTTGAACCCGTGGTACCACCCTTGTTGTTCGTTACGAACCACTTTCCCGTTTATAACGAGGACAGGGGGCCTCGGCTTTCTCTACTATTCGTTCAAGAAGCATCTCCGAAGTGCGCTTCATCTTTTTCTTCCGTACTAGGCTCACACCATCCCTAGCTCGCTTTCCTTCTAAAAAAGATTACTCTCTTCATCACAGACAGTATATTTAATTAATTATTGCTTATTATACATCTTTTCAAACAATTAGCAAGGGCCAATTACACCAAAGTGAAACTTAGCACTTTTTCTTTTGTATACATGAAAATTGTGTTTTTCAAATCTAGAACTACGGAAATGATCTTTTAATACGACACGCTTTCTCGCCACTCGCTTCGCCTCCGCAATTGTTTCGTCAGTAATATCATGATACAAAGCGAAATGTTTTAACCCTTTAATTCCGTCAGATTCTATGACAGTTTCTTCAAACATCGGATCAAGGTAAACGACATCGTAACTATTGTCTTTACATTGCGCTAAAAATGAAAAATGCTCCGTTTGCTTTACATTAATTCGTTGCATTGCCTCATCAATTTCAGAAACGGATGAAGACCATGTTTTCAAACCATTCCTCATGATATAAGCCATATATTCGTTGCCTTCAAGTCCTGTTACTGTTCCACTTTCACCAACAACATAACTAGCTACAATACTATCTGATGCCATGCCGAGCGTACAATCTAACACTGTCATTCCGCTCTCTAATTTAGCAGCTTGTACAAACGGATCGTGCTCTCCACGCATTAACCTTTTTACACGAAACATCGCTGAGTTCGGATGAAAGAAAAATGATTCTTCCGTACCTTTCGGATAAATAGCTAATCGGTTCTTTCCTACGACAAGTACATCTTGTTCATACTGCTCATGTAATTTATGCACTGGTATATCATTACGTGAAATGAAAGAACGATTTAATTCTTCCGCTACCCTTTTTGCATATGCTGTCATTTCTTTATTTGTTCTTCCTGCTGTTGTTACTATCATTCTTTCACCTCTATATAAAGAAAAGAGGGAGATTTACTCTCCCCCTTCTTTTAGCAATTCTTTTCGAAAGCTTGCTCTAAGTTCGTAATAATTTCGTCCATAGTTGCACCTTCAATTTCATGACGGTGAATGAAGTGAACAACTTCTTTTCCTTTTAATAATGCCATAGATGGTGAAGATGGAGGAATTTCTCCGAAGTATTCACGCATTTTTGCAGTAGCATCTTTATCTTGACCTGCAAATACAGTTACAAGATGATCAGGTTGTTTTTCAGCACGAACAACCGCTTGACCTGCTGATGGACGTGCTAAACCAGCTGCACAACCACAAACAGAGTTTACAACTACTAAAGTTGTACCTGATGTATTTTCCATAAATTCTGTTACAGCTTCTTCTGTAGTTAACTCTTCAAACCCAGAACGCACTAACTCTTGGCGCATTGGGATTACCATTTGGCGCATGTATTCTTCATAAGCATTTGACATCTTGTAATCTCTCCTTCAACTTTCATTCCAAATTCATCATATCACGCTCTATTAATAGGTGCAAAAGAAAGATAACGATGATTTCATTTTTTTGTAGGGATTTCACAAACCCCACCGCGGCAATGTCCCACTGGAACAAGTTTTCTATTGTTAGCGATATAATCGTATACTTTACTCCCAAAACCAAGTACGATAGATAGCTTTATAAAAGGAACGGCAAACCAATAAGATGGAACGGCCTTTGCTAGTACATCTATGCTCTGAATGCCGTCATACCACTTATTATTTTTAAAAATATACAGTCTTTGTTCCATGTTACTTTGTAGTTCTTGAGAAAGCTCATACTTCTCAACTACATCTTCATCTCGAAATGAAACAAATTTCATCTTACCTTTTTTATCTAATTTTTTCGTACGTTCTGCAACCGTCGTACACATCGGACACCAACTATCATAGAAAACAATCATACATTATTCCCCTTTACGAGACTCCGTCATTTGTTTCCATACAGAACCTTTCGCTTCTTCTCCACCTTCAATACGCTCTAATGCTAGACGCGCTTGCATCGCTACTTCAAACTCTGGATCATCTTGCGCTGCTTTTAATGCTGGAATCGCACTTTCATCTCCAAGCTCAAATAAGAACATCGCTGCACGCCAGCGTACTAATTTACTTGAATCTTTCAGAGATTTAATCATAACGAACATCGCTGCTGGATCACCTACGTCTGATAAGCAATCGCCTGCTGTACGGCGAACACTTACTGAACGATCTAATAACGCTTTATATAATAATGGCAATACTCCATCACCTTTTACCATACCTAAATACGCTGTTGCTAAACGGCGGATCGAAACTTTTTCATCATCTAACGCCATCTTCAACACTGGAATATCTTCTTCAGTAGGATCCATTTGTTCTAATGCAGCAAAACGTTTTTTCCAGTCAGCATCTTTCATCATCTCTTCTGTTACTTTATATGGTTCACGCTTTTGAACCGTTACTTCAACAGCACCTGCTTGATTTAATAATTCTTTAACCGTTTCATTTACACGTTCTTCTGAATAAGCAGCAACAATCTCTTCTACCACTTCTTTCCCAATTTCTTCAAAATTACCGTAACGTGTACTTTGTTCTATCCATTTACGCTCTTTTACAACGTTTGGTGCAGACATCTGTGCTTTCATAATTGATTCTTTAAAACGATCTGGTAAACCAACACGTTCTTCCGTCATTCCATCTGTTAGCTTCACTTGCATCGGAATAGTAAAGAACATTTGAATAAACACTTTCACTTCTCCAAAATGAGACAGTTGTTGTTCTTCACTTTCTTCCACTACTTCTTCGCCAAAAACAGCACGAACTTGTTGTAATAAAACTTTCCAGTCATACTTTGCATTTCGCTCGACTGCTAAAAAGTCAGCTACATGATACACACCTTTAATACCTTCAATTTTCAAAATTTCTTGCACTTGCATTGGTGCTTGTTCTTTATTTTCATTTGTATAATTATTACGCGCTCCTGATGGTAATACTTCATTCAAAATAACTTTCATTGTATTTGGACTTGGCGTCGGTTCAATTGCTTTAATCTTCACGTAAAAAACTCTCCTTTATTGCGTGTTCTTAGCTGTATTGTAACATGTTATCACTCTATACTCCTACTCGGATGCTTAATTTTACTACTTTCTTCCCATTACCATACTATTTCATTCTTTTTACATTTCAAATTAGGAATGAGGTTTTAAAAGCTTTCGTTTCCGATGCTTTTTATTTTTTATCCATTTCTTGAGGTACCGCCAGTATTAAAAAAAACACACGCTAAGCAAAAAAATATAATAAGCTGTCCATATAGACAGCTTATTTACATATTTTTCGTTCTCGGAAGTTGATCTTGTAGCGCTCTTTCTCGTAATTCACTATGTTTTCCAAAGAAAATATTGAAAGACAAGGCGATGAATACATTTGCAAAATGACAAAACTGTAAGAATACACGAGTATTTGTAAGAAAGTTCGATGTTTTCCTTTTTCTTTTTTTATTATAGTGAAAAAGAAGAACGAAATATTCTCTTATGTAGGAAAGGAAGATAATAATGATTGATTTATTAAATAAATGGATGTTAGAAAGTACAGGAAATTTCAATATCGTTGTAGGACTTACAGCACTTCTATTTTTGGGTTCAGTAATTACACTTATTATTATTTACAAAAAATTGGTAAACCAGATGAAAGAACAACTCCTATTTATTTTAAAATTATTTCTTGTATGTTTACTACTCAAATTCTAATGAATTGCATATTTATTTCTTTAGTTGGTAAAGATATTGAGAATTTCCGTCAAATCTTTATATTATTTGAAGCCTTTGTATTCTTCGTTGGAGCTATTTATTCGTTTAAATTATATAGACAAGAATTTAAATAATTCACTTGCAAGAAACAATAAAAAGGGGGATTCCTTACTCTCAGAAAGGATCCCCTTTTTTATTTTCTATCACTCGATTCTTCTTTTTATACATTCCTATCCTGGCATGGGTTTTACGGTTCTCGATTGTTACTGGATTAGCCGAAAAACGTAATAAAATTTTGTATACTCTTTACTTGTTTTCCAAAAAAAAGCTGGCGGTACTCCTTCTTTAAGTTTATTAAAATACTTTCCACAATTTTTTCCGTAGCTATTACTTAAAATCACCTTTTATTACGATGCCCCCTCCCGCCTTCTCTCCAAAAAGGTAATACTCTCAATCACAACTTCAGTTCTATATATTCTCTTGCCTTGTTCATCATCGTAATTACTCGTCTGAATACGCCCTGTAATCCCAACAAGTGATCCCTTCTTACAATATTCAGTTACATTCTCAGCCGATTTTCGCCAAACGACACAATTAATAAAATCGACTTGTTGTTCACCTAAACTATTTCGAAATCCTCTATTCACCGCAATACATATTCTTGCATAAGCAACACCTTGTTTTGTGTAGTATAATTCTGGCTCCTTTGTCAATCTACCGATTAATACAACTCGATTCATCATAAGTTATACCACCTCACATATTTTTCTTCATTGTAAGGAGAAGTATTTGAATAGTAAAAAGCACAAAATGATATATCCGTAAGTAAAAAGTATTATTTTAGACCTTACAAAACAAAAAAAGAAACCATACATAGTTCAAACATGTATAGTTTCAAAATTTATTACACTTCAGTACAAGATATGTAATATCCTCCGCGAGCCATCTTTATTTCAGCACGGTACATTACATTTTCTAAGTAAAAAGTAATCGGTTTAACTTTACTCTCAAATTTTAGTCTTTCATTGCATTCAGTTGCATATCCTTCAATCGCTGAAGTAATAACTTTTGATGATGGATACGTTAAAGCTTCATCTAGTTCTATGAAAAAACTTTTAGAAAATAGTTTTTTCATAATCCCCTTCTTCTCTTTCATCATATTCCATCTCCTTCACTTCAAGTTGCTATCATCCATATTATACCATACATTCAATATATCTTTGAAAATAAAAAAATCCTGCATTTTTCATGCAGGATTTTTTTATTAGTCATTTTTCGTAAAGTACGAAACGAAACGAAGAATTTCTAAGTATAACCATACTAATGTAAGCATTAGTCCCATCGCAGTATACCACTCCATATATTTCGGAGCTTGACTACGTACACCATTTTCGATTAAATCGAAATCTAGTAATAAGTTTAATGCAGCAACTACAATAACAACTGCACTAATAATAATACCGATTGTACCACCTTGGTGAATGTATGGAACAGTTACACCAAACATATTTAGTAGAAATACGACTAAATACATAACCATAATTCCAAGTGTTGCTGCCATCACGCCTGTACGGAATTTATCCGTTACTTTTACTACGCGTGTTGCATATAACACTAACATTGCAAATAGAATTGAGATTGTTAGTAATACAGCATTTAAAACGATAGAATCGCCAAATTTCATTGTATAAACTGCTGAAATACTTCCTAACACAACCCCTTCTACCGCTGCATAGATTGGTGCACCAAAAGGTGAAATACGCGGAAAGAACATAGACGCAAATGCGATGATTGCCGCAACGATTAAAGCACCAATTAATACTGGCATCTTCATCGCCCCCTGCATCATCTGTATGTATGAATAGACAGACGTTGCAAGTAGCAAGATAAGCATAATGAACGTTTTGCCTACTGTTCCGCCAATCGTCATCGCAGAAGCGCTTGCTCCCTCTTTACGGAATGCCTCTTTTTTCAACATTGGATTAGATGTTCTCATTTTTTCCCTCCTAAAATAGGTTCTACCAATAGTGTAAAGTTTTTCTCTTTACTTTTCAATATATGCAGCTTGTTTTTATTTTAATCCTTCAACGATGTCTGATAGTTCACTCCATCTTTCCATCTTTTTTTCTAGCTCTTCTTCTGTTTTCTGCTGTGCTTCAGATAATTCTTGTGCCTTTGTGAAGTCAGATCCAACTTTCGCAAGTTCTTCTCCAATTGACTCAATTTTTTCTTCAAGTTCGGCAATTGTATCTTCAATCGTTTCCCATTCACGCTGCTCATTGTATGAAAGTTTACGTTTACGTTGTTGTTTTGGAGCTTCTTCTACTACTTTTTTCTCTTTTTGAACTTCCGCTTTCTCCATAAGTTCTCTCGTTTTTTCCATTTCTAAATAATCTGTATAACTACCTAGGAACTCACGCACTTCGCCTCCGCCAGTAAAGATGAACAGTTCATCTACTACTTTATCTAAGAAGTAACGGTCATGCGATACAGTTAAAACGACACCTGGGAAATCTTCTAAATAATCTTCTAGTACTGTTAATGTTTGTGTATCTAGATCATTCGTAGGTTCATCAAGTAAAAGTACGTTTGGTTCTCCCATTAAAATACGTAATAAATATAAACGTCTTCTTTCACCACCAGATAGTTTACCAAGCGGTGTACCATGTGAATGAGTCGGGAATAAGAAACGTTCTAACATTTGAGATGCACCAATTACTTTTCCATCTGTTGTATGAATAACTTCCGCAATCTCTTTAATGTATTCAATCATACGCTGATTTAAATTCATCTCTTCATTTTCTTGCGTATAATAAGCAACTTTTACAGTTTGTCCTACTTCAACTTCACCACTATCAGGAGATAACTTACCTGCAAGCATATTTAATAGGGAAGATTTCCCGCTTCCATTCGCTCCAATAATTCCAATACGATCACCCGGTTTCACAATATGATTAAAATTATGTAATACCGTCTTATCGCCAAATTTTTTCGTTACATCTTTTAACTCAAGTACTTTCTTTCCTAGACGGCTTCCACTTAGTGCAATATCAACTGACTGTTTTGCAGCTGGTCCTTCTTGTTCCTTTAGCTCATCAAAACGCTGAATACGCGCCTTTTGTTTCGTAGAACGGGCTTTTGCACCACGACGAATCCAAGCAAGTTCACGACGATATAAATTTTGGCGTTTCGATTCTTGTGCCAATTCTTGCTCTTCACGAAGTGCTTTCGCTTCTAAAAATGTACTATAGTTTCCTTCGTAGCTATATAGTTTACCATTATCTAATTCAAAAATACGGTTCGTCACACGATCTAAGAAATAACGATCATGGGTTACAAGTAATACCGCACCTGTATATCTTGCTAAATATTCTTCTAACCATTCCACTGTCTCATGGTCAAGATGGTTCGTAGGCTCGTCTAAAATTAATAAATCAGGTGTTTCAATAAAACATTGTGCCATTGCGATACGTTTTTTCTGTCCACCAGATAAATTCCCAACAATTGCAGTGAAATCTGTAATTCCTAATTTCGTTAAAAGAGATTTCGCACTTGCATTTGCTTCCCATGCACTCATTGCATCCATACGTTGCTGCACTGCAAATAATTGTTCCTGTACTTTTTCATTACTTGGATCTTTTTCGATATGTAATAGTGCTTTTTCATAATCACGAAGAAGACGAATTAAAGGTGTATCACCATGGAACACTTGCTCTAATACTGTTAGTTTTTCATCAAACTCTGGTTGCTGTGATAAATAACTAATTGTATACCCACGTGAATGCGTCATATCACCTGTATCAGGGGTTTCTAATCCTGCAATTATTTTTAATAATGTCGATTTACCCGTTCCGTTTACACCGATAATTCCAACACGTTGTCCTTCTGTAATACTACATGATAATCCATTAAATAACGGCTTTTCTCCATATGATTTTGATAAGTTCTCCACAGTTAACATTTTCATATTTGTGCATTCCACTCTTTCATAAATTGTTCAATAAACTGTTC
Organism: Bacillus cereus group sp. BfR-BA-01524; assembly: GCF_022662595.1. Taxonomy (NCBI): domain Bacteria; kingdom Bacillati; phylum Bacillota; class Bacilli; order Caryophanales; family Bacillaceae; genus Bacillus; species Bacillus cereus group sp. BfR-BA-01524. Next base: position 35,823 of record NZ_JAKUDW010000043.1, read on the forward strand.
CATATAACGATGACGAATTTCAGCCTCTTGTTTTGCTGCATTCGTATTCATTAAATCTTTTAATTTCAAAAGTTTTTCATAAAAATGATTTAAAGATGGATCGTTATTTTTTCTATATTCATCTTTCGTCATCACTTCACGCGGAGGAATAGTTGGATCATACATTAATCTCCCTTTCGCTCCACCATACGCAAATGTGCGAGCTATTCCAATTGCTCCAAGGGCGTCTAAACGATCCGCATCTTGAACAAGCTTCCCTTCAAGTGAATCCACTTTACCGCCATGACCACCTTTATAAGACATATTGGCGATAATATGAAGAACATGTTTACTTTCCTCTTCTTCTACATGTAACTCTTCTAACCAATCAGAAACTTTTTTCATTCCTTCTTCTTCACTTTCATTTAACTTCTCATCTGCCACATCGTGAAGTAATGCTGCCATTTCAATTATAAAACGATTTCCCCCTTCTTGCTCGGATAAAGAAATCGCCAGTTTATGTACGCGTTCAATATGATACCAATCATGCCCACTCGCATCTTTTTCTAAAATATGTTTTACAAAAGTAATTGTTTTTTGAATCTTTTCTTGTTTTGTCATTTTATCTTCACCCAGTTACTTATTGTAACACGCCCGCATTTTTTCATCACATATTTTCTTGTCCGCCCATACACTGAGTGGTAAGCATCATCATGAAGGAGGAATAAATATGTTCTATAATAATCAACCGCCTTATCCAAGGCAACCATTTTACCCTCAACAACAAGAACAAAGATACACAGAACAATACGAAGAACAAGAGTTACAACAGCAAGAACAACAATATGACGAAAACCCATATGCAACAACGCAAAATCAAGAAACTGAATTTCCACAAAATCCATATGAAACACGTCCAAATTATGAATATCCTCAAAATCCATATGCGGTACCACAAAACCAAGAACAACCATATCAACAAAATCCATATGCAGCACCACAAAACCCATACACAACTCAACCGCAATACCAACAACAAATGTATCAACCAAACTACGACGCACGTGTCTCACCACCTAAACCACCAACAATAGATCCAACGCAGCCACAAATTTTACCCCCTGGACCAACATTAGACATTACACAACCACAAATCTTACCACCTGGACCAATTACTGAACCAACACAACAACAAATTCAACAAGTTGTCGGTACACAGTTTTTACCTTTCAAGAAACCCGTACTAGATTTCGTAAAACCATGGGTAGATTACGGTTTAAATGAAGCAAAACATACATCACACGAACACGCATTAACAGAAGTTGCTGCGATTATGTTTTTAGTTGGTAAAGGCTTCAATCCGACGATTGCTCATTATATCGTAGAATCTTGGGAGAAGAATGAACAGTTTTAGGGTTGTTTATTTTATGTTCAGAAAAACTATAAAAGCATCGCAAATGCCTGTTATACAAGCATTTGCGACGCTTTTTATTTGTTATATTATATTCTATTTCAAAAGGGTATTTCATATTTTTTCACATGTTTTTATATTATTTGTGAGCAAATAATAACCTTTTAATTAAACTGTATTAGATCCCCTTGATAAATAAACATTCCCCTTCCATTTGTTGAACTTGTGTTCTAAAAATATACTTTCATATTATATAGTTTCATTTCGTTTCATAGGTCTTATTAAATACGTCTTTATTTGATAAGGTTTTTCTACGATATCACTACTTATTATTAATTCGTGGCTGTTTTTATTCTTGATATTAAGACTGTTTTTATGAGCATTTCGTATAAGTATGATGTAACTGATTAAAGCTATTTTCAAAGACGACATATCGGCGATACTTTATGTCTATTTCTTATAGGTGTTAGCAAGTTCGTTTGCAAACTTGTTAGCACTTTTTTATATTTCTTCTATAAATAAATGCCCCTTAATATAATCTAAATTTTATATATTTACTTTTCTTCTATTTATCTTATAATCTTAATTGGGAGAGGGAGGAAAAAAATGGTTCAAATCAAAGTGACACCTGAAATGCTAGAAGAAGTTGCACATCGTGCAAGTAATACCCGAATCGCATTAGAATCTATACATAATAATTTATGTAATGAAATTGATCATTTGTGTTTTCAATGGATTGGTGCCTCTAATCAACGGTTCATTCAAATGTTCAATGATGCGAGACCAAAAGCTTTTACATCTATCAATTCAATTATACAAGTGGAAGAGGATTTGAAAAGAATTGCTGAAAAATTCCGTAATGCGGATGATCAAGATGTTACAATGGAAGAAGGTGCAATGTGTGGCAGACCTTCTTCAGAGGAAAAAGGATTTGATGGTAAAAAATTAGCCAGAGATTTAGCTGGTGAAATAAGTGGCGAATATGATGTGCGTCGTGCTTGGGATGGTGTTGATCCATCAACTGGAGAAAAACTTTCCACTTGGGAAAGAATTTTCGCTGGAGGAATGGCTGTAGCTGGTCTTACACCAGTTGGAAAAATTGCCAAAGTTGGAAAAGGGGTAAAAATGACTGCAAATGCAGTTGAAGCTGCTAATACTGTTAAAAAAGCTGAAAAGCTAAGAAATGCTACACAATACTCCACTCGTATTGAAGATAAAGTAATAGCGGTTGAAAAACAAAACCTACCTGGAACTCTTGGTGCAACATTTAAAGATGGTAATTATAGAACAGTAAAAACAACAGAAGATATCAATTTTTACCGAGCATATGGTGGACAAGCTAAACCAAACGGAACATTTGTTACTACAGTTCCTGCGCCGAACAAAATTCAAGCAAAAATAGATTTAGCGTTATTACCTGAATGGAAAAACACTCGACAATATGAAGCGGTAATACAAGCCCCGGAAGGTACAATATTACAAATAGGACGAGCTGAAAAACAAACAACTAGGTCTGGCACAATATTTAAAGGTGATGAAGACCAAGTATTATTACCATTCGGATATCCATCAGAATGGATCAAAGAAGTTAGAGAAATTCCAGGTAAATAGGAGGAAAATATATATATGTCTAAAAATGCAAATGTACTATTAAGTCAAATCAAGATAGTAATTGAAATTACAAAAAATAAACAAAAAGAAAAAGAAGATCCATTCTATGAAGATTTACTAAAACGATTAAATCGTTTAGCTAATTATCTGCAAAGTAACGATTATACTAATGACGGATTAGAATCTCGTCGAATTAAAGGCGCAGTAAGAGCCTATACTGATACCGGTCTCGTAAAAAGCTTTGACGACCCTCTACTTATTGAATTAGATAAATTAGAGACTATGCTAAATGAAAATTAACGATTCCTTTCAAAGTATATTAATTGTAAATAAATAAAAATAGACCACCTATTACAGGCGGTCTATTAGAATCTTGGGAAAAGAATGAGCAGTTTTAAGGGTGTTTATTTTTAAAACATCAAAAATGCCAAATCCCTTATATCACAAAGGATTTGGCATTTTTAAGTATCTAGAACACTCGCTAAGTTTAAGGAGAACTTAACAGACATGCTTCCGGCATAATGCCATGTCCACACCCAAGAATCAGTTACATAAAATAACGTATCTAACATAGGAAGTCTATTGGTCTTTTCTCCTTATAGTAACACTCTCTTCTACTAAGACCTTTTCTTTCTAGGGCCTACAATTAATTTAATCGCTGTTCTTTCTTCATTATTGATAGAAATCTCTTGAAACGCTGGAACAAAAGCTAAGTCAATACCACTTGGAGCGACGAACCCTCTTGCAATCGCAATTGCTTTAATCGCTTGATTTATAGCTCCAGCCCCAATCGCTTGAATTTCCACATTACCACTTGTTCTTAGTACACCCGCTATTGCACCCGCGACTGAATTTGGGCTTGATTTTGAAGATACCTTTAATATATTTTCCATGTAAGTTGCTCCCTCTATTATTTAATCTCTCTTTCGTTACAATTTTAAATATTTTAGCGTATCTTTAATTACTATTCACACCAAAAACAAACGATGCTTCATATGTACATTTATTCTATATTTTCTGACTTCTTCCTGCCCAGCTACACAAATAAAATAAAAAAATAAACTAAATAATCTAATATACATACGATTAAATATCATAACTTCACCAAACGATAACATCCATTCAGCAAAAGATAATATTACTGTTTGTCAGACGAAATTAATATAGTAAAGTGAAACTTTAATGAGTGGGGGTTTTGTTCATCCCCCACCTAACTTCTTTGCTTTCGCTAAACTTTGAGATGAGGGTCTTACTGCCCGGAAAATAGCGGGATAAACGTTTCCTCGTTACTTCAATCCATTTAGAAATCCCATTCATTTTTCTATCAAATTATGAACCTTATCATCTTCAAAAAGTGTTACAGGTAATACCCCAATACTATATTTCATCATTTGAGCACTTTATATTTCAAATCTATTTCCTTTTATAGTACAAGCATACACGCCAATTGTGATTCATTTTCATAAACTATTATGTGTTTTACATTTATTAAGAATAGGAGGTAATATATTGGGTTCATACTATCATTCTTCAAACTCGTATAAAAAATGCTCATGCAAATCTTCTTCCAGTTCAAATAAAAAATGTTCATGTGACCATTCACATAAACGAAGCTGTCCTGCATACGGAACTTTTTGGCAAACTGAATTTATAACTGTTCCTTTTGGCAACCCTTTTCCATTTAATCACGTTGGACCTTTAGCAGGAGGCGTTTCCTTACTAAACCCTACTACTATACAATTTAGACAAGCTGGTGATTATAGAGTTTCGTTCATTTCCAGTATTAATACTACTTTAAATCCTGTATTTCCACATATCCCAGTCATAACTATATTTTTAAATAACAATCCACTTGCTAATAGTCAAGGTGACTTCGCTATTCAAATGAATACTTCATCAAATAACGAATGTCTTCAACTCGTTGGCGAAACGATTGTTACAGTGCCAGCTAATTCAACTCTTCAACTTAGAAATAATAGTGGCTTTAATCGTCAAAGTATTGTAACTTGTGACAATGGTATAAATTCAGTCGAATTAACAGTTACAAAACTAAGTTAATATTATTTCTTCACATTCAGATGCTATTTCAGCATCTTTTTTTATTGAATAACAGTTTTCTTCGACTTTTAGTATCTCTCATCACGCAAAAAAAGTGCAGAATTCTTTCTAACACAAGATTTCTGCACTTTTATATTATGCTTATTTATTCTTCCTTATTTCTCTACATAAACCGACTTAACAATCGTACGATTATATGGTTTTCCTTCTTTATTCATCCCTTTTATATCCATCGTAACGTTATATACTCCCGGTTGTTTTATATCTTTCAAAGCACCTGTAAATGTATTCGTATTAACATTTTGTAATTCATTAAATTCAGAGACTAAGTTACCATCTTTATTAACGACTCTTACGGTTATGGAAAGATTCCCTTTCATTTCAGGTGCCACTGGTGATTTTTTCAGTTTATACTCAGGTTTATTTACTTTAACTTTTGTAGGCATTTGAAGAACAAATGGCGCGTCATTCTTGTAATCGCTTACAACTAAATATGCATCTTTCGACTGCTTCGCCATCATTTTGATTTTCCATTCGCCTACTTCCAATTTATCAAACTTAAATGTTCTAATTGTCGCCCCATTAAAGAAAGATTCGCCTTCACCAGTAGTTATAGCGCTATCTTTGTTTGCATAGATTTTTCCTTTTGGAGATACCATTTGTACTTCTACATCAGAAGAAGCTGTTAGTACAGAAACTATTCCTTCAGCCTTTTTATCAACAGAAATACTTTGCTCTATCCACTGATTTTGTGGTAATTCGCCTCCTAAAATATTTTGATTTGAAGTTGTATTTAATTGTTCTAGATTTTCATTTGAACTAGTGCTGGATGCTACTAAAGCTGGTAACCCCACATTTGTCGTACGTAAATATGGTTCAATTCGTGCAAAAACAGCTGATCCTTTTCTTATATTGTCATGATCAAATCTTGAATCTGTAAATAAATGTGTACCGTACGATAGCTTCGCACTCCATTCATTTACTAGTCCATCATTTGAACCGTACGATGATAAATATAACCCGCCCATAGATAATGCAGAAAATGTTGGCCCCCAGCTAGTCCCAGTAGCCGTATAGTAACGGTTTAATTTAGCTGCTGGGTTGTTATCTATTGTTGAACGAAACTTTGCCATTTCACCTATTTGTAACGAATACGTACCATCATCTTTTTGACCTAATATAGAAGCAAGCCACCCTGCCCACCAACTATATGATAAATCTGCTAAATTTGAGCCGTGATGCGGTGTAGCAAGTGTAATAACATTTCCAACAAATCGATTCGCACCATATTCAACTAATGCGGCTTGTGTATCAATACCACCTTTACTATGTGCTACAATATTAACTTTTTTACCGAAATGATTATATATTTCTTCAAGTTTTTGTGCTAACAATTTTCCGTTATCCCACTGACTAGCCGAACCTTTCCCAGCAGCATCATACAATTGTATAAACACTGTTTGATAGCCTGCTTTTAAAGCATAATCATACATATCATTTATATCATGATATACTGTCTTTCCATACCAACTATCCGCATTACCATTTCTTCCTTGTACAAAGAGAATTGGCGGTTTATTCTCATCATAATTAGCAGGTTTTTGGCCTAAAAACCATTCTCCAGGTGTGAATACTTCTGTATCAGGAAACCCCTTTCCAAGCTCTTTTACAACTTCTGCCTGTACATTTGTGCTAATCGTTGGAGCCATGATAAAAAATACAATTAGTAAGGCCACACATCTTCTCATCAGTCGCATATTACTCCCCCTATTTTTTTGAAAGAAGGTGTTCTTTATAATATTTTATATTTTCCCTTCCTTAATAATAGCTAATCTTTTATTTTAAAAAGATGTTAGCCCTATTTTTAGAAGGTTACTAGTTGTATACCCTCTTCCTTAACTCTCGTTATTCTCTTTGTTTCTACCTCTTCCTTTTGATAGAATACGACAAAAAAGTTTCTCAATAATCGTTCACTTCGCTACACACAGATATTTTTTAATCATTATTGTTTATATAAAGCATACAAATCTTGAAAAAATTTTAGTAAAAAAACATTTTATTACTAGTTAGTTATTTAAAAATATAATAAAGATATGTATTTTCTTTTCATTAAATACAAACTAATTTTAAAGGAGCTTATATTATAAGACTTTCCTACGATTAAAATTTAAACTGAAATTTCCGAATAGATAGTTATATTTCCAGAAACATATATTATGATAATTTCCGTGCACTTGAATTAACTTTTTAGAAGTACTAACCTATCGGTGAGCAGAAGAAAATTCTGTAAAAAGAAAGGAGAATACTTTATGATGACCAAATTACAAAAGGAGTTTTTTAAACGCTTAAAAATTCCTGCAAAAGAAATAACATTTGATGATTTAGATGAAATCTTATTAAAAATGGGAATGATTCTCCCCTATGAAAATCTTGATATTATGGCTGGTACTATTAAAAATATCTCAAAAGATAACTTAATAGAAAAGTTACTTATTCAAAAACGAGGTGGACTTTGTTATGAATTAAACTCCTTATTGTATTATTTTTTAATTGATTGTGGGTTTCAAGTATACAAAGTAGCCGGTACTGTTTATGATCTGTACGATAATAAATGGAAACCCGATGATGGTCATGTCATTATCATATTAAGTCATGAGGATAAAGATTATGTTGTGGATGCAGGTTTTGCATCTCATCTCCCTTTACATCCACTCCCTTTTAACGGAGATGTCATCTCCTCTCAAACAGGAGAATATCGAATTCGTAAGCGAAATACTCGAAAAGGTACGCATATTTTAGAAATGAGAAAAGGAGCTAACGGAGAATCTACAAGTTTCTTACAATCTGAACCTTCAAATGCATGGAAAATAGGCTATGCTTTCACTTTAGATCCAATAGATGAGAAAAAAGTGAATAACATTCAAAAAGTGATTGTAGAACATAAAGAATCTCCTTTTAATAAAGGAGCTATCACTTGTAAATTAACTACTTATGGTCACATATCATTAACAAATAAAAATTATACAGAAACCTTTAAAGGCACCAAAAATAAACGACCAATAGAATCTAAAGATTATGCTCGCATTCTTCGTGACTCTTTTGGAATAACGCAAGAGAAATATGTAGGAAAAACACTAGAAAGAGGCTAGTTGACTACAAGTATTTCATAATAAAGCAGATTCTATATTTAGAATCTGCTTTATTTTATATTTTGTTATAAATTAATTTAATTTTGTTGTTACCCTTTAATTTTCAATTATATACTCATCATCATATTTATCGTATTGTAGCCCTTCCCCTATCTTTGACTCCGTAACTTGATCTCTTAAAAACGGTGCAGCATCCATTTTGCTAGTTGCAATTTCAATTCCATATTTTTTCGTTAAATGAGCTAACTCTATTAAAAACCACTCTCTTCGCAATGTAACTGGAATATCCAATGTTTTTCTTTTCATATATAATAGCACCTCTTTTATTTTCATAACTTAAAAACATCACTGGATGCACTTATTAAAACTACCTTTCACCGCTAACATCCAATGAAACATTATAGTATATGCATGTCCATTTCAAACGTGCTATCACAAATATGATATTTAAGTTTACATAATTACATTATGTAATAGTAGAAAAGAAAGGCATGTCCCTTCCTCTTCTACTATAGAGATTTAAATTAAGAACATCTTGGTACACCTAAAGCTAAAAATAAACCTGCTACTCCCGCAGTAATCGGTACTTTTAACGTAATAACATCGTCTACCTTCGTTACTAAAAAGTAAGCATTACCTTCTTGTAATATACAAGTTACCAACAATTGAAATTCCATTCAAATCTCCTCCTTTCAATCGATATACTATAATTTATGAAATCTCTTTCAAAAAGTAATAGGAAATATATCTATTTTTCCTTATATACAAAATAAATGTTTATAGGTCTAGTAAAAATATTAATTTTCTAAATTTATATAATACGTGTAATATCCAATAAGTTCCTATATAATCAATAAAGAAAATCTTACAAATGGAGGTATGAAAATGGATGTTTTGAGTAATATTGGTGCAGCTTTATTTTTTATTGCTTTTATTCTTTTAATCTTATGTATCATTTCATTCTTTAAGAAAAATGGAAAAGCAAAACAATATGGTCGTCCTACCGTTATTCTTTTTATGATTTCAATTATATTAATAGTGACCGGTACAACAACATCTGAACATCCAGTCATCGAATTTTTTGCTATTTTAAGTTTCATTCTATTTATATTCTTCCTTGTACTTGCAATATTATCTGTTATTAAGAAGACAGGTGTAGCGAAAAAACAATTTATTATTACAGCCGTATTATTTGTCATTTTTGTTGCGCTATTAGGTATTTCAGCTCCTTCTTCTGAAAAAACGACAGCAACTAGTACAAAAGTTGCCTCTAACAATGAAGAACAAAAAAATAGCGAACAGAAAAAAGAACTAGAAAAGAAAGAGGCGGATGAAAAAACTCAAAAGCAAGAAGATGAGAAGCGTCTAGCCGAGGAACAAGCTCGTAAACAAGAAGATGAGAAACGTCTAGCCGAGGAACAAGCTCGTAAGCAAGAAGATGAAAAACGTCAGGCCGATGAACAAGCTCGTAAACAACAAGAAGAACAAAAACG
>NZ_JAKUDW010000044.1:0-44865 GCF_022662595.1 Bacillus cereus group sp. BfR-BA-01524
ACTGGACCAACTGGACCAACTGGATTTAATCTTCCTGCTGGGCCTGCATCTATTACTTTGACTTCTAACGAAACCACAGCATGTGTATCCACTCAAGGAAATAATACTTTATTTTTTTCTGGGCAAGTATTAGTAAACGGTAGTCCTACTCCAGGGGTAGTGGTCAGTTTTTCATTTAGTAACCCAGCTCTTGCTTTCATGGTTCCTCTTGCTGTCATTACCAATGCTTCAGGTAACTTTACCGCTGTATTTCTAGCCGCTAATGGGCCTGGAACAGTAACTGTTACTGCTTCACTTCTTGATTCTCCTGGAACAATGGCTAGCGTCATTATTACCATTGTGAATCGTCCGTAATAATTATATTTTTAAGAACTATGCAATTTCTGATAAAAGAGCACTGATTTATAGTGCTCTTTTATCATTTGGGCGCGCCTTTCAAATTAAATTTTGTAACGCCCTACTAAAATAACGCTTTTATTTAGATTAATGATTTTTGTATTTTTTAATTTTTTCATCACAAGTAATTTTTATAATTAGTTAATTTCTCAATTTAGTTTGTGTATATAATTCCATTCAAAGATACATAATACCCACGTAACTATTTAAAAACATTTCGTTTTTATATCTAAGTTCAAAAAGGAGCTAGATAACATGGATAAAAAAGATATATTAAGTCAACAACTTGATCATGTGTCATCAGATGCGCTGAATACTCCTAGTAAGGCCCAAGAGCAAATGCAAGAAACATCTCAACAGGCACATAATTCAAACAAAAAGGGTAGCACTCAATCTTTACATGTTGAAGATTTACCACATTAAGACGTATATACTACAACGAACAAATAGTAAATTTCAAGGGAGAAATCTTAAGATCGAGTGAACTTAATTTTTTCTCCTTTTTCTATTGAAAGTCACTTTAATAGAAAATCTGTACACATCTTTGACAGATCCACCATCGTAACCTCCTGAAAATTCGTGATAATATTATTTTGTCGAATACGCTGAATTTCGACATTGTACGACATATATTATCTCCCTTAGTGAATCCCTGTCCCTCAGGGATTTCTCCTTTTATTAAATACTCTTCGCTTCACTAAATTTTCATCCTTAATAAAATTTAATTACTCCAATGAATAAACATGCGACAGTATCGTGTTTTGATAAAAACTATAAAACAAACTTAACACTAATAGTAGAATTTTTCTTCTTCTCTTTTTATAAACATAAAAAGAAGCTCTATTTATATAGAGCCCCTTTCTAATTTTATAATTTACTAGACTGTAACCCCTGGATAAACGGTACTACTTCAGGATTTACAAGTGACGACAAATCACCTAATTCTTTTCCTAAATAAGCTGCTTTAATAACACGGCGCATTACTTTAGAATTACGTGTTTTCGGTAAATCTTCTACAACGTGGATATCTTTAGGACACAACGCTTTTCCAATATGTGAGTTTACTAAACTCATTAATTCTTTCTTTAAATCTTCTGTAAATATTACCCCTTCTCGTAATACAGCAAAGCAATGACAAACTTCACCTTTTACTTCGTCAGGTACACCAATTGCAGCAGCTTCGATTACATCGTTATGTTTCACAAGAATAGATTCATATTCAGCAGGTCCAATACGTTTACCTGCAATATTTAACGTATCGTCTGAACGCCCTGTGATGATATATTGTTCACCATCGTAAATGACCCAGTCACCGTGGACCCATTTATTTTCAAAACGCGACCAATATGTGTTCACGTAACGTTCATCATCTTCCCAGAAGCTTTTCGTCATACCTACCCAAGGTTTCTCTAAGCATAATTCTCCGACTTCATCTCGAATTGGTTTACCTTGATCATCCAGTACGACAGCTGCCATTCCTGGTAAAGATGCGTTAAAACTAATCGGTGCGATTGGCTTAATAAGAACATTACCGAAAATCCCACCAGAGATTTCAGTTCCACCTGAGTAGTTACAGATTGGAACATTTCCTTTTCCAACTGTTTCAAACAGCCACATCCATGGATCAGGATTCCAAGGTTCTCCTGTTGATGCGAATACTTCCAAACTCTTTAAAGAATGTTTATTGACATACTCATCACCTTTTGCCATTAATGCTCGGATTAACGTTGGCGAAATACCTAGATGAGTAATTTCATATTTATCAACTGTCTCCCATAACCGGTCTGCTTCTGGGAAGTCTGGAACACCTTCGTACATAACCATCGTTGCTCCATTAATGAGTGAACCGAATAATAAAAATGGCCCCATCATCCAACCCATATCAGTTACCCATAATACACGATCACCTTGTTTAATATTCATTCCAAATCCTGCATCAAAAGCTGCTTTCAAAGGAAATCCTGCATGCGTGTGTACTGTTCCCTTCGGCTTACCAGTCGTTCCTGATGTATAAATGAGCATTAATGGATCATCACTTTGCATTTCCTCGGCATGTATGAATGGTTTTTCTTTTTCTAGCGTACTCCACGAAAAGTCATAGTTATGTGGTGTAAAATCATTTCCTGCATGACGAACAATAACAACTTTTTCAACAGTTGGGCAATGTTCACAAGCTTTATCTACTTCACCTTTTAAAGAAACAATTTTACCTCGGCGGGAAAATCCATCTGCGGTAATAATCATTTTTGAACCTGCCGCTTGCACACGTGTCATGACTGCATCAGACGCAAAGCCTGAGAATATTGGTGAAATAATTGCTCCGATTTTCATTACAGCTAGCATCGCAACAACTGTTTCTGGAATCATCGGCATATAAATTGTTACACGGTCACCTTTTTCAATACCCGCGTGTTTCAAACCATTGGCAACACGGCTTACCCAGTTATCAAGCTCTTCATATGTAAATGATTTTGAAGTTCCATTTTCCCCTTCGTACTGAAGTGCTGGCTGTACTCTCGTCTCTTCATCCGCAAGCCAGCGGGATAAAGCTGATTCTACAACGTTACATGTTCCGCCATTATACCACTGTGCAAACGGTGTACCATTTTCTAAATCTAACACTTCTGTATAAGGTTTCATCCATTGATAGCCAACTGCTTTTTCTGCCTCTCCCCAAAACCAAGCTGTTTCCTCAATAGATTTATTATAAAAAGTTTCATAATCTTCATATCCCAATGATTTCATCCAACCATATAAACGTGTTTTTTCCTTGTACTCTTCTGTTGGAAACCAAACTGCTTGTTTCAATATTTTCCCCTCCTTAACTTTTTGAGCAAGAAAGCCCTAAATAGGGCTTTTAAACTGGATATACAGGATGTTTACGATCCGTGAATACTTGATATTTACTCATATACATTTCGAAACGTCCTTTTAACTCTTCACGTAAATTGTTTGGATGAACAATACCATCAATCACCATCTCTGATGCTAAGTGGTATATATCAATATCTTTCTTATACTCTTCACGTTTTTCAGCAATGAAGCTAGCACGCTCTTCTTCTGGTAAAGCTGCAATTTTATTTGCATATACAGCATTGACCGCAGCTTCTGGACCCATTACCGCAATAGAGGCTGTCGGTAATGCCAGGCAGCAATCTGGTTCAAATGCTGGACCTGCCATCGCATATAAACCAGCACCATATGCTTTACGAACAACGATAGAAATCTTCGGTACAGTTGCTTCACTCATTGCAGAAATCATTTTTGCACCGTGGCGAATAATACCAGCACGCTCTACTTTTGTACCGATCATAAATCCTGGTACATCCGCAAGGAATAATAATGGAATATGATATGCGTCGCATAAATTAATAAACTTAGCAGCTTTATCAGCTGAATCATGGAATAATACGCCGCCCTTCATACGCGGCTGATTTGCAATAATACCAACTGGCTTACCATCAATACGTGCTAAGCCTGTAATTAGCTCTTGAGCAAATAATTTTTTTACTTCATAGAATGAACCTTCATCAATAACTCTATTAATGAGATCTTTCATATTGAAAGGAACATTTTGATTTTCTGGAATGATTTGTTCTAACGTTTTATCGAATTGTTTCGGTTCTTGAGGTGTAACCAATGGAGTCTTTTCTAAGTAGTTATTTGGAAAATATGAAATGTATTGTCTTGCTTGTGTAATCGCATCTTCTTCTGTCTTACATAAAACATCTCCGCATCCTGATACAGAGCAATGCATACGAGCTCCGCCCATCTCTTCTAAAGTTACCTTCTCACCGATAACCATCTCAGCCATACGAGGAGATCCTAAATACATAGATGCATTTCCTTCTACCATCATTACAACGTCGCAAAAGGCTGGAATATAGGCACCACCAGCTGCAGAAGGTCCAAATAATAAGCATACTTGAGGAACTTTACCTGATAATTTCACTTGATTATAGAAGATTCTTCCTGCACCACGGCGCCCTGGGAACATTTCTACTTGATCTGTAATACGTGCTCCAGCAGAGTCGACTAAATAAAATAACGGAACACGTAGTTTTTCAGCTGTTTCTTGAATACGTAAAATCTTTTCAACTGTGCGTGATCCCCACGATCCAGCTTTTACAGTAGAATCATTGGCCATTACACACGCAGTACGACCATGTATTTTACCCGTTGCCGTTACAACGCCGTCCGCAGGTAAGCCTGTTTGTTCACAGTTAGCAAATAATGCATCTTCTACATATTCGCCATTATCAAATAGAAGCGCTAAACGATCTCGAACAAATAATTTTCCTTTTGCTTTATTTTGTTCATGATATTTCGGTGCCCCGCCTTGTTTAATCGTTTCAACTCGTTCTTCAAATGTTTTCGATTGTTGTTTTTGATCTAACATATTTACTCCCCCTTATACGTTGGTGTGCGTTTTTCCTTGAATGCTTGTAATCCTTCTAATCTATCTTTCGTATGGATTACACCCTCATACGCTTGTTTTTCCATTTGTAATCCGGTATGTAAATCAACTTGAATACCGTTTGAAATCGCTTCTTTTGCTAATCGAACAGCAATAGGGCCATTGCTAGCAATTCTTTCTGCTATTTCAATCGCTTTTTCTTCAAGTAACTGAGATGGTACAACAAATTCTACTAGACCATATTCTTTTGCTTCTTGCGCCGAAATACGTCTTCCTGTATAAATTAATTCTTTCGCTCTACCAACACCAATTAATCTTGGCAAACGCTGCGTACCACCTGCTCCTGGTATTATTGCAAGAGTCGTTTCAGTAAGACCAAGACTTGCAGATTCAGTCGCAATTCTAAAATCACAAGCTAAACTTAATTCTGTACCACCACCAAGGGCGATTCCATTTATAGCCGCGATAACTGGCTGTGGTAATTGTTCAACCATTTCCATAGTAGTGCGAATCATACTAACAGCATGGCGAACTTGTTCCTCATTCATACCAGCACGTTCTTTTAAATCAGCACCAGCACAAAACGCTTTTTCACCAGCACCTGTTAGAATAACTACACGCGTATTGGACTCTTCACTTATTTGAGTTAATATGTTTTGTAACTCTTCTAATAACGCTAAAGATAATGAGTTTGCTTGTCGTTCACGATTTAACGAAATCTTTACAACGTGAGGTGTTACATAATCAACTGAAATATTTTGTAATTGTAGCATCTTCTCACCTACTTATCGTTTTATGTTGAAGCGCTCTATACACATGACTCGGTAATTGGATATTTAACTTACTTTGAATAAATTGACTAGCTCTCAATAACTTTTCTTCGTCTATATTCGTTTGGACTCCTAATTTATGGAGCATATGTACTAGGTCATCAGTAGCAACATTACCTGATGCTCCTGGTGCATAAGGGCAGCCCCCGAGTCCACCACAAGAACTATCAAACGTTGTAATACCGTATTCTAATGATTTAACTACATTCGCTAGAGCCATTCCATACGTATTATGAAAATGCAGGGCCAACTGCGAAGCATCATACTTCTTTAATAGATGTTCTAGTACTTGTTCTACTTGTAATGGATTCGCTACACCGATTGTATCCCCAAGAGAAACTTCATAAATGCCGTATGAAAATAGTTGATTACATAATTCGTCAACTGCTGCGTGACTTATATCCCCTTCATAAGGACATCCAAATACAGTAGAAACATAGCCTCTTACCTTTTTCCCTTCGAATAATGCCTGTTTTGTTATATCTTCAATTACAACTAATGCTTCTTTAATCGATTTATTAATATTACTTTTATTATGAGATTCACTTGCTGATAAAAAAACATTCACCTCATCTACATTTTGCAAAAAAGCTCGTTCCAAACCATTTTGATTCGGAACAAGCGCAGCATATGTAACATTTGGATCCCTTTTCAGCTCAGAAAATACATCATTTGCATCTGCTAATGCAGGGACCCATTTTGGGTGAACGAATGAGGAAACTTCAACATACGACAATCCTGCTTCTGTAAGTAGTTGAATCCATTTTACTTTATCTTTTGTGCCAACAATCTTTTTTTCATTTTGTAAGCCATCACGTGGCCCAACTTCTTTAATGACAGCAAAATTAGGTAGTTTCAATTCGCTTCCCCCTATATCTCCCTATTCAATTTCTAATAATACATCTCCTTCATTTACAAAATCGCCTTCTTGCACATTAATTTTCATAACTGTGCCAGCTTCTTCTGAAATGATTGGAATTTCCATTTTCATAGATTCCAAAATGACGACATCCTGTTCTTCCTCTACTGTATCTCCTACTCCTACAACAATCTTCCAAACGTTTCCTGCCATCGATGCGTATACTTTCGTCATCATTTTTTCCCCCTTAATATTGTTAAATCTTATTTTTTAACGAGTTGTTTCGTTACAAAACCCGTTGTATAAATACCATCTTTGAACACTTCGTCTTCCAAAACTTGCAGTAGCATTGGTGTGTTCGTTTTAATACCTTCTACTTTTAATTCTTCTAGAGCATCATGTAATTTCGAAATTGCTTCTTCACGAGTTTCGCCATGTGCAATGACTTTCGCAATCATTGGATCATAGAAAGGTGTAATCGTTACATGATTTTCTAAGAAGTGATCGATCCGTACATTTGACGGTAATGTTAAATCTGTAATTTTCCCAGGTGACGGGAAGAATGTTTTCGGATCCTCTGCATAAATACGAGCTTCAATGGCATGACCACTACGTTTTACATCATCCTGTGTAAATGATAGTTTCTCACCACTTGCAATCAGAAGTTGTTGTTCGACAAGGTCTAAACCAGTAATTTCTTCTGTAACTGGATGTTCTACTTGTAATCTCGTATTCATCTCTAAGAAATAGAAATTCTTCTGATCATCTACAAGAAACTCAACTGTACCTGCATTTGTATAGCCAAGTGCTTTGGCAGCTTGTACAGCAACTTCTCCCATCGCCTTTCGTGTACCTTCATCTAAAAATGGTGAAGGGGCTTCTTCAATTACTTTTTGATTTCGGCGCTGTACCGAACATTCACGCTCCCATAAATACACTGTGTTACCATGTGTATCTGCTAAAAGCTGAATTTCAATATGATGCGCGTCTGCTATATATCGCTCTAAATACATTTCTCCGTTACCGAAGAAGTTTTGCGCTCTTGTTTTATTACTTTCAAACGCTTTGGTGAGCGTTTGCTCAGTTTCCATCAACTGCATACCAATGCCTCCGCCGCCTGCGGATGCCTTAAGCATTAATGGATAACCAATTTGTTTTGCAATTTCAATTGCTTCTTCTGCAGTTTCAATATTTGTAGTAATACCTGGGACTACTGGGACATCTGCTGCTTGCATTGCGATACGTGATTCGATTTTACTTCCCATCTTCGTAATGATTTCTTCTGAAGGACCGATAAATACGATTCCTTCTTCTTTGCAGCGAACCGGAAAAGACGGATTCTCTGATAATAAACCATAACCCGGATGAATCGCTTCTGCATTTGTCTTCTTAGCTATTTCAATAATTTTTTCAAGGTTTAAATAACTTTCTTGAACACGCGGTCCACCTACTAAGTAAGCTTCATTTGCCATTTTCACATGAAGGGCATTTTCATCTGCTTCAGAATAAATAGCAACAGTGCGAATACCAAGTTTTTGACAAGTTTTCATAATACGAACAGCGATTTCCCCGCGATTCGCAATTAATATTTTTTGAAACATAGTGATTCCTCCCTTTTATCTACATCCTAAATGTCTAGCAATTACGAGACGTTGAATTTCAGAAGTTCCTTCACCTATTTCTAATAGTTTCGCATCACGAATATGTCGTTCAACTTCATATTCACGCATATAACCATATCCACCATGAATCTGTACTGCTTGATTCGCAATACGGCTTGCTGCTTCCGATGCAAATAGTTTTGCCATTGCCGCTTCTTTGCCAAAAGGTTTATCGTTATCTTTTAACCAAGCTGCTTTATGTACTAAATTGCGTGCTAGCTCTACTTCAGTCGCCATATCAGCTAATTTAAATTGAATCGCTTGGAAATTAGAGATTGACTTTCCAAATTGTTGACGTTCTTTCGCATATTGCAATGCACGTTCAAAGGCTGATTGCGCAATACCAACTGCCAATGCTGCGATTGAAATACGCCCTCCATCAAGTGTATATAAAAATTGTTTAAAACCTTTATTTACATCACCAAGAATATTTTCTTTCGGTACACGAACACCATCAAGTACGATTTCACAAGTATTAGAAGCGCGAACACCCATCTTATCGTAAGGACTTGAAATCGTTAATCCTTCACTCGTAGTAGGCACGATAAATGCAGAAATACGTTTTCTACCATTCTCTTCAACACCATTGACAGCGGTTACAATAATTGTATTTGCATACTCTGCGTTTGTAATCCAACACTTCTCACCACTGATTACATACTCATCACCATCTAATACCGCTTTCGTTTGAGTGCCACCTGCATCAGATCCAGCATTCGGCTCCGTTAATCCGAAGGCACCTAATGTTTTACCTGACGCCATTGGAACTAAATACTTTTGTTTTTGTTCTTCTGTACCGAAATAATAAATTGGAGAAGCACCTAATGAAATTGTTGCAGCATAGCTTAAACCAGTGCCACCACAAGCGCGACCAATTTCTTCAACTGCTAACGCATACGATACTGTATCGCCACCTGAACCTCCATACTCTTCTGGGAATGGGATGCCTAATAATCCTAGTTCGCCCATTTTTTGAAATGTTTCATATGGAAACTCTGCAGTTTTGTCATAATATACAGCTTTCGGTGCAATTTCCTTTTCAGCAAAGTCACGTACCATTTCTTTAATCATTTGTTTTTCGCGAGTTAGAGTAAATTCCATTCCGCTACACACCCCTTATCGAATATTGAGTTTCGACAGCGTGCGAGTTTCTACTACAAACATAACAACTTAAAAGACAAGAATATTAGTTAGACAATTGCTACAATTCTGTCATAACTTAATTTTAAAACAGATTCTGTACTAATGCACAAAAAAATTCCTACATTGTTCTACAACAACATAGGAGGTTTTGTGTCGAATTATGTAATTTATTGTTTAATAATCTCTACCTTTTCCGGAATCAGAAATTTCTACTAATGCTTCAGGGTATGGTTCGAAATATGTTTGTCTTAATAAATACTTTTCATCAAATCGAATAGCCCATGATTTTAAAATTGTAAGTAAACTACTAAGTGGTATTTTCTTTTCTGCATACTTTTGTAACAGTTCTATAAAATGATCTTTTTCTTGTTTTTTTAACTTTGTTTTAAAATATCCAAAAATGTGCTCGCATACATTTACATTCGATGTATAACGGGGCGCACGCATAAATAATTCATATAAAGTCTTCTCATAGTTTTCAAATACCACTTCAATCTTTTCATTTTTTTGATTTGCAATTATACGACCTAATTCCTTTTGTTTCACCTGATTATATGCCATAAATAAATATTTATTGTCCGACTGAAACGATACAAGTTCTTTCATATTTTTATTGTGTTTAATCATTTTGTAATATGCGATTGTAAATAGCCTTGTAAAGAAATGCTCTCTAATAATAAAATTCGACAATCTACCTTCCTCTTCAATAGGAAGATACGAAAAATTTTTTACTACTGCTCCGCCAAATAAGCCAGCTCCTTTTCCCTTTGCTGGCGCTTTTTCAAAACCAGAATAAATTTTCACATCACGCGTACCACAACTTGGTGAACGATTCTTTAAAATAAAACCATCCACATCCGGTATCGTTTGTAAAAAGTCATTTGAAAACTGCTCCATTTTTTCAGTTACATCTTCTCGTGTCGACGGTTGCACAAGTCTATTCTCACCATTTCCTTCTACAATTCGTATCGTTTCACGAGGAGTCCCCAATCCAATCTCGACCTCTGGACAAACAGGTATAAATGTAACAAACGGCTGCAAATTTCTTATTGTTACATCTGGAATCATCTCTCCATTATATCGACAGGCATCAAATTCTAAACATTTACTTACAACGATTGTTGGTTTTGCAAATTGTCGCATTTCATTACCTCCGTGGCGTTAATCCGTACAATATAAATTGAATCGTATTTTCAATTTCCATTTCATCATCCCATTTTTCTTCAGGCAATAATAAAAATCTTGTTAAGAGTAATCCTAATACAGCTGATAAAGTAAGACGTAGTACGGAAGATGGTGGTAACTCAATAATTTCCCCTTCTTCTTGAAATTTCACAATCAACTTTTTGAAATGTGAAAACAGTTCTGTTTCTACTAATTGCTGTATTTCATTTTTCAGTTCTGGTTGAAATGGTACTTCTTGAATTAATATTTTTATCATAGGGAAGTGTTTTTGGGCAAATTTAAATCTATTATGAATTACAACCCTTAAAAGTCCTTCATACGATTCATACTCCGATTTAAATATTTCTTTTGCAAAGGTTTGTACGAAAAATGGGGCAGCGAACTTAGTTAAAGTTGGCATTACGACCGCTAGTAATAGATCTTTTTTCGTCTTATAGTAGCGGAAGATTGTTCCTTCCGCTACACCAGCCCGTTTTGCAATTTCACTTGTTGAAGTTGAAGCGTATCCTTTTTCTCCAAACATATCAACAGCCGCCTCTAATATACGCATTTGACGTTCATTTCGTTTATCCGTATTAGTTGCGGCTATTAATTCCTCCAGCCAATCCTTCTGCATTTATAAAGCTCCTTTTTGTCATTATTATATTTTGCGATGTTTCTTTAAAGCAAATACATTTCCTACTGCAAATAATATTGAAAAAAGTAATAATACAGTAAGATCTAATGCAATCTCTCTAAATCCTTGATTCCGAATCATCACTTGTCTCATTGCATCAGCGCCATATGTGAGTGGAAATGCTTTCCCTAACATTTGTAGCCACTTATTCATAGATTCCATTGGAAACAATCCAGAAAAGAAGATTTGTGGCACAATAACAAGCGGTATAAATTGAATCATTTGAAATTCATTATTTGCGTATGCCGATAAAAACGTACCTAATGTTAGTGCAGTTAAAGAGAGCATACATGTAATAAGTAGCGTTAGCCATATGGAGCCAGCTACGTATAAATCTAAAATATAAACGGAAAAACTTACGATAATAATGGATTGTATAAATGCAAAAATTCCAAAGCCAATAATATAACCTGCGACTATTTCCCACCTTCTTACTGGGGTGGATAATAACCTTTCAAGCGTACCACTTAAACGTTCTCTTACGAAAGATACACCTGATAATATAAATACAAAGAAAAATGTAAAGAAACCAATTAATACAGGACCAAGCCCATCAAACATCGAAAAGTCTTTAGAGCCATGTAAATAATTCACTTCAGGCTTCATAATCGAAACATCATTCTTCTCTGTGCTTTTTTGCAATACTTGAAGTACAGCACGATTTTTTGACGAATCACTACCTTCCAACAGAAGTTTCATTTTTCCATTCTCTATTCGAAGTACAGCATCTACCTTTTGTTTTTCTAACTCAGAAATCGCCTTTTCTTTACTGTGTTCATAAATTGATGCTTCTTGATCTTTCATCACTTTTACTATTTGATCGGGCATATCAACAACAGCAATTTGCGGTATATAGTCTTTTTGTGTAAACACTAGCGATAATAGCCAAAGTAATAACATTGGTGCCCCAAACATCATCGCTAACGAACGCTTATCTCGAAAAAATTGGCGAATAATACGAATGATTACACCAGTAACTCTCATGATGACACCACCTCTTCCAGCAAAAAGACATCTTCAATCCGTCCAGATGACACGCGTTTTTTCAATTCTTCAGTTGTTCCAACCGCAACTAGTTTCCCTTCTCTAATTAATCCTAGACGCTCACAAAATTCAGCTTCATCCATAATGTGCGTCGTTACAATAATCGTTGTACCTTTCTTTTTAAGATCATAAAACTTTTCCCAAATCGTTTTTCTAAGAAGCGGATCTATCCCCACTGTAGGCTCATCTAAAATTAATATTTCTGGTTCGTGCAGGAGTGCTATTGCTAATGATAAGCGTTTTTTCATTCCACCTGAAAATTGTTGTACTTGCTTTTTCATATACTGTGATAATTGTACAAGTTCAAAAACTTCTGCAATTCTTGTCTTTTTACGTTTTCCCTTTAGTCCATACATCGTTGCTATAAAATCTGCATTTTCATATGCTGACAATTCTTCATATAATGCATCCGCCTGGGCCATATAACCAATTCTTTTCATTTCATTTAAATTAGGCATATTAGTATTATTAACAAGCACTTCACCTTTCGTTGCCTCATTAATACCTGCAATCATTTTAATGAGCGTTGTTTTCCCCGATCCAGAAGGTCCAACAAAACCAAAAATCTCTGCTTTTTCAACTTGCAATGAAAGATTGTGTAACACTTCTTTTTTCCCAAAACTTTTTGATACAGTCCGTAAAATAATTGAAGGTTCTTGCACGTTTCATCCTCCTTTTTTAATAAAATGAGTGAGTACTCACTTTTATTTTACTCTTGCTTAATTATATGTCAAACTCCGTTGATTAGTATGTATGTTCAATCAACGATATTAAACAATGAAACAGAGTCGACATTAGAATTTCATTTCCTAAAGTCGACTCTGTTTCATTTAAACTATAAATTTCACTTTACGTTTTTAAATTCATATACTTCCGAATTCTAGCAACGTCTAAAGAATATTCAATAACTAATTGCTGTAACGGTAAAATAACTGTGTCAGGATATAAATGTGCATATTGTAATGTTTCTGCATATTTTTCTAACCTTTTTTCTAAATACTTTATTATTTGATCAGGATGACTTACTAATAAACATTTACAATAATAATGGATTTGTTCCTCAATAGCCGTGTATTCTTCAATTTCATATTCTTTATGCATGTGTACACCCCTTTAAGTTTTTTATACGAATTACTTATCACAATTTTCACTCGACAAATTTTAAGTTTTTTGATTATTTACACTATAACAAACACTCAGGGTCAAATTTTGTTACTTTATGTAACGTAGAAAATTTTTAACAAAATTGTAATGTAAACTCGTACAAAATACATAAAGCCCCTTTACTCATTTTTGTATAAAAAAATCGTACAGCTTAATTTAGCTGCACGACTACAATTTCTGGCCTATTCAAAATTCTTTGCGGAATGATACTATTTCCTAATCCTCTACTCACTACCATTGATGTACTTTGTTCTACATATAAACCAGCTGTATATTTAGGTAAAACACCTTGATTTGGCGCAACTAATCCTCCGATAAATGGCAATCTAACTTGCCCTCCATGAGCATGCCCTGATAACACTAAATCTATTTGCTCATCAGCATACTCTGTCAAAAATTCAGGCCTATGGGATAATAATACATTATATCTATCTGGCTGCATTTCAATTTTCGCCTTTTTAATTTCATCTATTATAATATTTCCTTCATCACGGTTTCCAGTAACAAACTCTGGATCATCAATACCTAACAAGTTTATTTCTTGCTCACCCTTTCGAATGCCTACATATTCATTCCTTAAAACATTGACATCATATTTCTTCAACTCTTTTTCTAAACGGTTATACTTTCCAGACCATTGTTCATGGTTTCCTGTCACAAAATATACAGGATACTTCTTTACAATTTCTCGTATTAATTGCATACTAACTTCTGCATCGTATGATTTACTGTCAATTAAATCACCCGTAATCGCAATAATATCTGGATCTATGCTTTTAATTTTTTGAATTAACACATCTTGATTATCGCCAAATTGTTTATTGTGTAAGTCTGAAATTTGTAGAATTTTATACCCTTTAAAAGAGGAGGGTATTTTACTAGAGGTTATTTTAACCTCAGTTATACTTATTAAATTGTTCTGTAAATATAAAAAGATAATACAACCTACTAACGTAGCAATAAGTAATACACTTCTTTTAATCTTCTTGCTCATATTCCCTCCTAAAACCTTAATCAGTACTACAATTCTCAAAAACATTCCAATAGATTTTTCTTTTTTTATCTAACGGTTCTCTTTTAAAGTGAAATCAATTTAACTACGATAATCAAGTACAAGTTTCTAATTATAGGAATTGAAGAACTTATATCACTCTGTTGAAGTAAACATGCCCATTTCTGTTCTAATCGTAACTCTATCATATAACATTAAAGCCGAAATTCCCAAGTTAAGGAATTTCGGCTTTTTGAGTTCGTATGAATATCTTAGTTTTAGTTCTATGTACCTTGCAGTTGTACATCTTAGTACATATCAGTTGTCTATCTATATGTGGTGAGGTTTTTATCTTTTTCAATAATCAACTATGTATAAAATATTTAAGTTAGTTAATACCCTTAATGGATATCATGCTTTTTAAAGTTTCCGCCTTGTACTTCCGCAACATCATATACAGTGACAAAAGCATTTTCATCAATTTCATGAATAAGTTCCTTCATTTTATTCTCTTCTAAACGACTGATAACACAGCTAACTTCTTTATAAGCTTCTTTCGAAAAGCCACCATACATTTCATTATAGATTGCATTTCTCCCAAGACGATCCCAAATTGTATCTATCATTAATTTAGGTTCTTTTGTAACAATTTTAAATGTTTTAGAGCCACTTAATCCTACTTCAATAATATGAATTACTTTAGAAGCAATAAAGTAAGCAATTGCTGATAAAATTCCACCTTGAAGACCGAATACTGTTGACACAAAAATAAATACGAACATATTTAAAAACAAAATAAGATCACTTGTGCCAAACGGTAATCTTCTAGACAATAATACCGCTAACATATCAATTCCATCTAACGCCCCACCATTACGAAGTGCCAATCCCATACCGAAGCCGATAATCACACCACCAACAACTGTAACTAACAATGTATCTCCTTCAATAATTGTAGGCACATTATGCATAACCACAGTACCTATTGCAAGTGATACAATACCAATTACTGAATAAATTGCAAATCCTCTACCGATTTGTTTATAACCTAGCCAAACAAATGGAATATTAATAATTCCAATTAAAAGACCTAATGGTAACCCAAATAACTGAGAACTAACAATACTTATACCTGTTACACCACCATCTGAGACATTATTAGGAATAAGTACAGCCTCTAATCCATATGCGGTTATGAACGCTCCAATAACAATCAAAATTGCTTGTGAAATCCTTTTCAATTTATTAACATTTTTATTCCTTATACTTCCCATCTCAATTCCTCATTTCTCACATTTTTCTCTTTTTGTCATTTCATGATTACATCAGCTTCTTTAGTCTTAGTGTCACACCTACTATGTAACTTCTCTCAAACTATAACTTCCTATACTTAACCCGAGGGTATACCGTATATGTATGAATTCTTATAACTACTAATCATGCGTTACCCTATTAAATACGTTATCCACTTTACCATTTAAACACCATGCAATTATTGTTAATAGACCGCACACAGAAACTACTGGCTGTTCTACCTCCCAAAAGTTTAAATTTACTTCCGCCCACTTACCTATCACACAATATCAAAACCGTAGTTCATGAAATCAATTCCATAAGCATAATGAACACTACTTTACAAATCCAAAACAACA
The DNA here is from genome assembly GCF_022662595.1 of Bacillus cereus group sp. BfR-BA-01524. Classification (NCBI taxonomy): domain Bacteria; kingdom Bacillati; phylum Bacillota; class Bacilli; order Caryophanales; family Bacillaceae; genus Bacillus; species Bacillus cereus group sp. BfR-BA-01524. Next base: position 16,019 of record NZ_JAKUDW010000044.1, read on the forward strand.
CTGACTGACCAATATATTCATTCGGTCAATTATAATATACCTAAAACTTAAGTAAAATTCCATTGATTAATATTATTTCTTTCTATTAAAAAAAGATACATAATGTAGGATTATTTAAGTTTTTTATAAAATAAGTAAGTTTTACAAACACCCTAGTTTGCAATGTTTTCATGGTTTGAAAATTAGTTAAAATACGCTTAATCAAGGTTAATTTATTCGATATATTCTCTCTTTTCACTCTTGTATTTTATCTTCATTCGTTTATCATATGGAGACAAAAAATAACGTTACAATTGGTTCCTACGTACAATTTCCCTATCATAATAACTCCACCTTACAATTAACAGGTTGTGTAGTTAATATCTTACAAAATACGATTGTAGTTGATATTGCCGATATTGCTGGAACACATGCTATTGAAGAAAATAGGCAAGTTGTAAAATATGGTTATTATAAAGTGAAACTTTAATGAGTGGTGGTTTTGTTCATCCCTCACTCATTATTAGCCCTCACCAATCGGGCTTTAACGGGATCAAAAGATGAAGTAAATCGATAACAAAAAAAGACCCTAGTACACACTAGGATCTTTTTTTATAACGTTATTTTTATAGTATTTTAATTTACAGCCATCATACTTTGTTTCTAAATTTTATAATTATGTAGCGTCCTTCCATTCAGACTTCAATATTGAATATTGATATTCATCAATCCACTGGCCTTTTAGCATGTAATTCTGCAATAAATGACCTTCTCTCCTCATCCCCACTCGTTCTAGTACAGAAATAGACTTATTATTTCGAACGTCCGAAAATGCAATCACCTTATGTTTTCCTAATGAATGAAATATGTAACTCAATAAGGCACAAACAGCTTCAGTTGCATAGTCTTTTCCCTGATATTCTGGAGAAAGAGTAAATCCGATTTCTACGATGCGTGGTTCATTTACAAGTGTGTGAAGTGCGCAATCTCCAATTATTTTGTTATTTTCAGCCAAAGCAATTGCGAACTGGAACCAAGTACCTGGTAGATTAGGATTATTTTTAACTTGTTCATTTACAAACGTTTTAGCCTCATGATATTGATAATTAACCCATGACTGAAATTTAGCCACTTCTGGATTAGAACGATAAAAATGAAAGTAGTTAGTGTCATCCATACTAAACCTTCTCAAAATAAGACAATCTGTTCTCCAAAAGACTTGATTGTCATTCTCCATAACTATTCACCCTCTTTTCTACATTAATTATATCTTTATATTACATAGGTATAAATAGTTTACATGCTTATAAAAAAGCGATTCTTTTCACATTAAAAAGAATCGCTTTCCAAGTTCTTATTTTTAATTATATTACATAAAGCATTGAGAGATTATTATTTAAGAGCCTTAACTATAACTTCAGTTGCCTCTGCAATGAGTTGATTATCATAGGTAGCCTCTTTCTCATCTTTACTAGATAAAATTGCGATGATAATTGGTGCTCTATTTGGAGGCCAAACGATAGCAATATCATTTCTTGTCCCGTAACTGCCAGCACCTGATTTATCTCCAACTACCCAGTCAGTTGGTACGCCTGCACGAATAAGTTTGTCCCCTGTAGCATTCCCTTTCATCCACTCTGTAAGAATTTTACGTTTTTCAGCAGGAAGTGCATTTCCGACCGTAAAAGCTTTAAGATTCGTAGCAATTGCTCTCGCTGTACTAGTGTCACGAATGTCTCCTGGAATAGCTTCGTTTAATTCTGTTTCAAAGCGATCAGACATAGTAATCCGATCCCCCATCTTTCTAAGCGCTTTTTCATATCCTTTAGGTCCGCCTATTTTATTAAATAAAATGTTCCCTGCAGTATTATCACTTGAGCGAACAGCAGCCTCAGCAATTTCTCCTAGTTTCATCCCAGTATCTACATGTTTCTCTGTAACGGGTGAATAATCCACTAAGTCTTCTTTCGTAAATGTGATTACTTCATTTAATGTATCAATTGAGTTTTGCTGTAGTAATACTCCTGCAGCTAAAGCCTTGTAGGTTGATGCGAAGGCAAATCTTTCGTTAGGTCGATAAGAGATTGTTTGATTTGTACCAGTATCAATCGCATATACACCTAATCGAGCATCAAATTTTTTCTCAAGTTGAGAGAACTCTTTATGCGTTGCCTGATTTTTATGTTTCACTTGTCCAGTCTTTTCTTTCGCTTCAACTTGCAGTGATCCTCCTGTAAAAGCTTCTAGGCTTGTAAGACTTAAACCTAATATACCAACGCATATTCCTATTTTTAGCATCCTCTTATTTTTCAAAACCATCATTCCTTCCAAATTTTTAGCACCTTTTTATACGTACACATAATAGACAATCATCGAACCAAATTTGTTCCATAAACTGAAAAAAATTTATAGCTAGTATGAGAGTTATTAACAAAATCAGAGATAGTAGCTATGATCGCCGCTATCTCTGATTTCACATTTCATTTTTTTACTTATAAATGGCTTTATATAAACAGGTTCTCTTCCCTGAGAAAAGTACTCTAATTTTGCTTAGAACTACCTGTACTAGTAGATTCACCATATATACGTTGCTGTTTCAAATCAAAGTATACATCTAATACTTCCTTTCCAATTATAGAATTAATTCCATTTTTATCATCATGAAGCCATGGAACTACTACGGAAAATGCTACTTCTGGATTATCATATGGAGCATATCCAACTAACGTTAAGTTGTAACATTCCATACGTTCTCCTTTTGCATTTCTGCCAATTGGGTCATCTCCACCATATACAGTTTGGGCTGTTCCTGTCTTTCCTGCTGGTTTATATGGCGCATTTTTGAAATATTTCACGCCAGTTCCATCACCTTCTTGGAATACCCATCTAAACCCTTCTTTTATCCGATCAATATGTTCTTTCTTCATATCAATTCGATTTAATACGACAGGCTCTATGGAACGTATAACTTTTCCAACCTCTTCTTTTATTGATTGTTCTCGTATTTCTTGTACAATTTGAGGTTGCATTCTATAACCACCATTCGCAATCGTTGAAACATATTGCGCTAATTGCAACGGCGTATACGTATCATACTGACCAATAGAAAAATCTAGTAAAAACCCAGGTTGACTATCTACTTTTCTCGTTTGTCCAATTATTTCATTCGGTAAATCAATACCTGTTGGGACACCTAAACCAAATTGCTTGAAATAATAGCGCATCGTATCAAAGGCTCCTTGTTTAATATCCAATGATCCATTTGGTACGTAATTAACTCCGGCAATTTTTAAAGCTGTCTGGAACATGTATACATTCGAAGATACTTGTAAAGCCCGTAAATCATTAATATTACCAAATCCGGATACATTCCACGATTTCTTAGCTTGTGTACCTTTAAATTTCATCGGCGCGTCATAAAATTGATCTCCTGGATGTATTGCCCCTGTCTCATATCCAGTTAATAAAGTAGCACCTTTTACAGCTGACCCTAGCTCATACGAAGTTGTCATATTACCTAATGCCAAATCCTCAAACTCTATTTTCCCTTCTTTTTCTACAATCTTTTTGCCTGCCATTGATAAAATTTGTCCGTTATTTGGATTCGTCATGACAACAAAAGCTCGATCGAGAAGTGGCTCTGAACTTTTAAAAGCTCTCAAGTTTTTCTCTATACTTTCTTCCACTTTCTTTTGTAATTCCATATCAATCGTTAATGTTAAACTATTACCACTTTTTCCTTTAGAGATTATTTCTGTGCTAACAATGTTTCCTGATTTATCAGTAATATTTTTCACTTCTTCTTTTGTTCCGTGTAATACATCTTCATATCGTTGTTCAATATAACTTTTTCCAACACGATCATTACGGTTATATCCACGTACTAAATAAGAATCTAAATTTTCTTTCGGTAATCCTTCTTCACTACTCGTAATATTTCCTAATACAGAACGAAATAAATTACCGTTTACATAATTACGTTCCCAATCAACAGTTGCATCTACTCCTGGAAAATTCGCAAGATTTTCGCTTATCCGCGCATACTCTTCATCTGTTACATCTTTTTTAATGATTTGTGGTGTTAGTTGATAACCTGAACCCATTTTACTTTTAATAGCTAACACCTTTAAATCTTGTGCTGTTAATTCTGCTAATTCTACCTCTGTAACGCGACCTCGTCTTAAGTCTTCTATTTTTTTATCTAACTCTTTTCCCTCTATACCCTTTTCTTTAAACTTTTCTATATCTTTCTTAGTAATCTTTGTCTCCGCACGTTTCGAATTCAACTGCATCCAAAAATCTTTTTTATCGATATCTGTTAATTTATTTATATCTTGTTCAGGCATTTCAAGTACTTTCGCCAAGTCTTTTGCTGTTTTTAAAATATCTTCACTCGTAATTCCCTTCACCCTTGTATACGTAATTGTGCGAAGAGATTTATTATTAACAACTGTTTTCCCTTCTCGATCTAAAATTTGTCCACGTGGAACTGGAATACTAGTTATTGCATTTTGACTACTTTCCACTTGGTTCTTATAAGCCTCTCCCTCAACGATTTGTACCTTTCCTAGCTGCATAATAATAGCTGAGAATAGTAGAAATATGCAAAGGAACATTATATTTAATCGAATAGATATATATGTCTTCTGCTTCTTGCCTTTTTGTTCTTTCATAAATCCTCCATTTAATCCTTTCAGAAATTGCTACAACTACTAAAAGCATTTCTTATATATTAGATACCGATAATCGGTTATAAATATCGCCTCAATTTTTTGCTTAATCCTTGTAAGCATCCATTCTTTTTCGTTTAGCTACGGCATTAATAACTCTCCCTTCTTGTTTTCTCTCTATTTTTTTGCCGCTTGCATTAGAAGTGCTAAACTGTATAATGACTCTTATTAAACTTACATATAGACTTGCTAGTAAATTTTCATGTTAATTATTCCTTTCTTCATGCTTTAATACTTAATAGACAACCTAAACAATAAAGTTGTTCCACATTTACAAAAAAAATAATTAAATATAAGATAAAATAGGCTACATAAGGGAGGGTTATATGTTACATACAAAAAGATGGAGATTTTTTGCGGTTCTTTCTATTGTAGGTTTGATTTTACTAATTTTATTAAAAATCAACTTCATTTCAATTACTATCGCAACTTCTTCAGCTGAAAGAGGCAAGATTTTTGATCAAAATGGTGTAATACTAGCTACAAATAAGAAAGTTAAGTCTCTATATTGCACTTCTAATGATGAAAAGCTATCGAAACAAGATACATCAAACACATTAGCTTTTTTTAATCAATTCTCAATCGAGTTTCAACATGATATTTCTACAGAGAACATAAAATCTCAATTACAACAATCTTGTAAAAAGCAGACTATGAATGATATACCGTTATACTCTGATATAACTGAGAATGAACTTGCATTCATAAACAAAAACAAACCCAATAATGTAATAATTAAAGATGAATGGATTCGATATTATCCTAAACACGAAATTGGTTCACAAGTAATTGGGTATGTAGAAAATGACCTTAATTCAAAGCATATGGCTGTTGGAAAAAGCGGGATTGAGCTGCAATATGAAAATGATTTAAAAGGAAAACCAGGTAAAACTCTTATTTTTAAATTGAATAATAAAAAGTTCTTATGGAACATTCAAAAAGTACAAATAGGTAAAGATGTACGGCTAGCTTTAGACTCTGAGTTGCAGCAAAAGGCAGAAGAAGCATTAAGATCTCAAATTAAGAAAACACCCGATGCTAAAGCTGGTTATGCTGTAGTAAGCGATGCAAAAACTGGCGCAATTTTAACTATGGCCAACACGGCAGTTTTTGATCCAAATATATTAAATACGCGTGTATCTTCTAGAAAAGAAAACATTAACTCTCTTTCGCAAAATAAAGCAATTCAAAAATTAAAGTATGGTGAATCTTATGTAAATATGGCTTCTACTATAAAACCACTCACTATTTTAATTGGATTAAACGAAAAGCTTTTCCAACCCGAAGATACTTATTTAGATAAAGGGACTTTTCAGTATGATAATCAAAATAACATTACGAATGCACCTGGAACGCCAACAGGTGAGATTACACCGAGGCAGGCTATCATTAATTCATCTAACACATTTATGACAGCAAAAGTAGCTCTGCCCCTATTCAACCAAAATAATGGGAATATAGAAAAAGTAGCACATATATGGACAGATTATTTAATGCAATTCGGCCTACGTTCTACAACCGGGATTGATTTACCCTTTGAAGAAGACGGACAATATGAATTCCATCCATCTAATAAGTTTGAAAATGGAATCTCCGCTTTATTAAACGCCTCTTGGGGAGGAAATGAAGTGCATACCCCTCTTCAACTCGCTCAATATGCAGCAACTTTGGCAAGTAAAGGTGATAAATATAAACCTCAAACTGTAAGTGCAATTATTAGTCCGGACGGTAAGGAAACAAAAAAGTTTAAACCAATTTTAGAAAGTTCAAATCGTTATCCGATGAACTTTTGGAGTGTCGTGCAAGGTGGAATGAGTCAAAATATAGAGGAAATTAAAAAGTTGCCCTTTGACGTCGCAGGTAAAACAGGTATTACAGGTTTTCCGAATGAGCAAGAAAGAATGATAAATCATTCTCTTTTCATTGCATATGCTCCTACCGAAGATCCACAAATTGCCGTTTCTGTCGTTATTCCTGGTAGTAATTCAGAAAAAAACATCGCTGCTCTCGTTACATCAGAAATTTTAGAGTCTTGGCATACACTTCAAAAAGAGAATAAAAACAAAGAGGAAGGTTCATTAAAGTGAACCTTCCTCTTTTACCAAATAGAATCTATATTTATTATTTTCCATTCACCATTATCGTTTTTTTCGAACATAAATGAATACTTAATATCAGTTAAAACATACTCTTTTTGTACGTATCCAGTATTGCCATTAATTGTCGATATTTTTATATATCCATCATTTTGCACTTTTTCTGGAATCCAAGCTTTTACCATTTCATTAGATACTTCATATAACACTTGTGATTCTCGTTTTGGTTCAGCTAAAATTTTCGTTTTATTTCCAGTAACCGTTGCATATATAAAATGCGCTTGCTTGGGTTGGTTACTTTCTGTCAATCCACTTGGTACTTTGTATACTTTTTTTGTATCATTTGCAAATTCTCCTCCCATTGTAAGAGCGACTTGCAACTCATGAAAAATATCTTCATCAAACTTCAGTTCATCCTTCTTATAACTCTTCCCTTTAAATAGAACTTCATCATTTAACGTTTTGTACAGGTCATTTTCATTTTTTGAGTTCGTACTTTGATATAGTTCATTCATAAATTGTTTTAGTGATGGATCTTGAGCAGACTCATCTTTTGTTTTAGGCTTAATTTGAGTACTACTTTGTACCGGTGATTTATTATCATCAAGCCAAGGTTGTTGAACAATGAAAAATAACATTGTACAAACCAAAACAACTACAACAGGTAACACTTTTTTACGAAATGGTCTTTTATATTTTACGAAATCCACTTCATTATTTTCGTATATAGACTGCTTTATTTTAGAAATAAATTCTTCTTCATCTTTACGATTCTCCATTGGACCTTTTTTTATTTTTCTATACCAGTCAGGATTTTGTTTATTGTTCATCATTACTACCCTCCCCTATTAATTTTGAAACCTTACTTCTTGCTCTACTTAATCTCGATTTTACAGTTCCAATGGATACTCCTAATGTTTCAGCCATTTCTTCATAAGATAATTCATATTTTGCGTCCAATATAATTATTTCACGGTGCTTTTTAGGTAGTTTTAATACAACCTTCCACACATCATTCATTTCTTCTTGCTTAAAAAATTCTTGTTCTGCTGACAGGGATTGCTTATCGTCACTAAAAAAACCTATTAAAGATATCCTTTTAAAATAAGATGATTTCAAATAGTTTATTGCCGTATTTCTTGTGATTTTTAATATCCACGTTTTAATAGATGACTCCTTTCGAAATGAATTCCAATTTTTAAACACCTTTATAAATACATCTTGCGTGATATCATCTGATAAGTGTGGATCTTTCGTAATAATAAATGAATAATTCCATACATCTTGCCAATAGTCTTTTATAACATAGTCCAGCTCATCATGATTACACTTTTCAATAAACGTCTGTTCCATTTCCACACCTCAAACTTATTTGAATAAACATAAAAACTGCCCTCACTTTTATTATGGTTTCAATATATAGACAAGATACAAGTTTCATTTGTTCCATTGTTTATCTTTTTTCAGGCAGAATAATACTACTAAAAAACAAGCAAAGCATACAATTATAAAAATCCACTCACAATAATCTATTTTTTTTGAATTTAACGTAACACTCTACTTGTCCATTTCAATTTGCTATCCCCTTCTATTTACCATTAACAATGTCAACTTTTCTAGAATTACAGCAAAAAAGCATTCTCGATTAGAAAGAATGCTTTTTTGAAATTTAATTGTTCTATATTTCCCCCAATTTATATCTTTGAGTTAAGCAAACATGTAATAAATTTAGTGAAATAATTCACCTTATAATTAAATATTATTTCTGAAATACATGTTTTACTTTTTCACCTGGAACGTTACTTCCTCCTCTTCCTTTTACATCTTCAATCATCATTGTAACAATCATGTCTGGCGCATTTGCATCGAAAGCTGCGAACCATCCCAGTTCTTTTCCTTCTGCTTCTTTCGACTCTTTCAGTTCTGCTGTACCAGTTTTACCAGCAAGCGTCACACCATCAACCTTTGCAATTCTCCCTGCGCCATCAGGGTCATTAATGACTTTGATTAATGCACTCTTTAATATCTCTTGATTCTTTTTAGAAACCACATTTTCTTTCCAATTCCCTGCTACTTTTGCTTCTTTTAAAAGATGTGGCGACGGAATATTCCCTTCATTCACAATCGGTGCATATGTTAATGCTAAATGAAGTGGTGTCATTAATACTTGTCCTTGTCCATAGCCCGTGTCTGCTAGTTGAATATCGTTTTTTATCCCATCTTTTGCAATGATTGAAATAGGAAATTCGTATTCGATTGGTAATTTTTCATGAAATCCGTACTTTTTAAATTCCTTTACATACTGATCTTTTCCCATTTTCAAAGCTTGTTGAGCGAAATAAATATTATCAGAGTACTTCATTGCCTTATCAAAATCAATTGGACTTGCATCCTTCACACGCGTTACATAGTAATTTCCCCAAGTTGAATCTTTTGTCCACTTCAAACCTTGAATTTTAAATTCTTCCTTCGGATTTATTGTGTTTGTTTCCAAACCAATTGCACCTGTAATCGTTTTAAATACGGAACCTGGTACAAATGCTTGTGTGAAGCGATTCGTCATTGGTAGTTTCGAGTCGTTACTCCATGCTTCTCGTTGGGCTTTCGATGCTCCTCTAACTATTATATTTGGATTATAAGCAGGGCTACTTACAAGTGCGATTGTTTCACCTGTTTTAGGATTGACCGCTGCACTAGATCCTGCTTCAGTTTTCATCTCATTAAAGATTTTTTCTTGAATTGCAGCATCAATTGTTAACGTAACATTTTCTCCTTCTTTTGCTTCTTTTTTTGCTACGTTTTTAATCTCTTTGCCATTCTCATCTTCTATAAATACGCGTCCACCCTTTTCACCACGCAATTTATTTTCTAACACTTTCTCTAAACCGGTCTTACCTACTAAATCATCCGCTTGATAACCTTGTTTTTGAAGTGATTTTAACTCCTCCGCATTCACCTTTCCTATATATCCAGTTAAGTGTGCCGCTGCTTCACCTAATGGATACGTACGAATATTTACTGGGCGAGATGAAACTCCTTCTAATTCAATATAATCATTCTGTCTGGTTCCCTCTTTTAAAATACCAATTGGTACAAAGGAGTCTGGTTTTATCCATTTTGCTGTGAGCTTTTGTTCGACCTCTTCTATAGACATATCAAGTAATTGTGCTACTATTTCTTTCGTTTGCGCTGCTGTTTCGCCTAATTTCTCTGGAATAATTCCAACCTCAGTTGCTTTACCATTCGTTGCAAGCCCTTTTCCATTGCGATCATATATTTCTCCGCGTTTTCCTTGCTCTATTTGCATACGTACTTTGTAATCTTTTTTCATACCTGGGAAAATGAAGTCTGGTGTCCAATCTATTTTCCAAGATTCTTTATCTTTCACAAGTTTTGCTTCGTGGATGAATGAAACTGGTCCTACATCCGTATCCATCTTAACTTCAAAAAGAAAAAGCTCTTTATCTTTCGTATTCTCTCCTTTCATTTTAACTTTTAAATTCTTAGCTCCAATCCCCTCATAGATTTTTTGATATTTTTCTGTGAATTCTTTTTTAGAAATCGATTTTTTGCCATGATCTGATAAATGATCATACATATTTGCAAATTTTTTATCATTCCATAAATTGATATATTCTTCAAATGCTTGTTTTGGCGGTTCGTTTTTATTACATCCTACCAACATAACTGCAAAACAAACGAAAAGCAGCATCCATAATTTTTTCAATTCAATCTTCTCCCTTAGTTAAAAATGATGATTCCTTTCTTAATTTATTTAATAGAAAATGTTTTAACGCTTAATAGACAGTGTAAGTAATGACATTGTTCCATATTTTAAAAAAATAGACCTAATTGGAATTCATCAGAAATTAATAGATACAAAAAAACGCCATACTTTCTGTAAATTTCTACAAAAAGAATAGCGTTTTCTTATTTTATCTTTCTATATATGCTATACCGTGAGCTCCTTGATTTACAGAAGGATCTTCATTTCGATCTCCTGGATCAACTTCAATGGTATGAACATTCTTGTAATTAATTAAATCTAATACACTTATTGTCCCTGATCTAAGGTTAGAAACATATCCAACCGTTCCGTCCGTAGAAGAACGCATTGTAATTGGGAGTAAATCTACTTCTATTGCACCTAACACATTTAACGATTCTCCATCAAGAACAGAAACATACCCTGGTGCTGGAGAAAACATATTTCTTGTTCTCTCTCCATTCTTATTCTGAAAACGCGTATGTCCTACCAATACTTTCCCATCATTCGTTACATGAACCGGAGTAATTAAATCTGAAAATGATTTTGTCTTTATAATTTTATCGGTTTCTGTATTAATGATGCTAAGTGTAGGTTGCTCCTCTTTGTAGTCTCCAAGTAAACATGGTGAAGGGATATAAACTCGATTACCTTTAGGAGAAATAGCTAGTTCTTCACTACCATAGGGCATAGATACTTTTCCAATTAATTCCTTACCATGTGTATCTAAAACCGATATAAAGGGCGCCTCTTTATTAGAGGAATATCCTTTTGTACCATCTGGATTCGTAACAAACCAATGTGGACCTGCTGCTTCTGTAGAGATTCTATCTAGCACTTTTCTCGTGTTAGGATTAATAATTAAAATTCCTCCTTCACCAGATTCAACACTTACATACAATAAGTCTTTTTTTTCATTATAAACTAAACCATGTGGTGCAAATTCCGGCGAAATATCAATGATATCAATTACTTTAAATTGATCAATATCGATAACTAAAATTTCATGGCTTTTTTCCGGATTATTTCTATAAAAACCTGAGCGATAAGTAATACTTACATATAACAATTGACGCTTAGAATCGAAACATAATTCATGAGGTTCTGTAACTGGAGAATCTATAACCCCTATTCTTTCAAAATTTTTCGCATTGAAGAAATGGATTTGATTACCGCTGGAGCTAACGACCGCCAAAATAGGATTATTTTCTTTAAAAATATTCATTATTTAAACCCTCCTTGTTATTTGTTCCAAATTTCTTAAGTTCCATAGAAATCAGCATATTTAAGTAATTTGTATTATTACTAAGACAAGTTGTAAACAATTTTCACCTCCTTTCAATTAAATTAGTTTAACTTATAATAAGCTAAACTAACTTTTATTCTGTAAAAATACGTTGAATTTAATAATCCAACGTATTTATCTACCTTCTCCAACTTTAGCTTTTATACTTACATGTATTTTATTTAATAACCTTCCAATACTTTACTCCTAAATTAATGATGCACAAAAAGCACAGAAAGTAAGTAATTAGCGAAATACCATTTCTTTGTCTCGTGCATTATCAGATACTCATAACATAAGTAAATCAAGCTTAGCTACCATTGAATCAGTTTCCTTTGCTGCCGTTTTTTTAAATTCATTCTGCGTACAGCTCTATTCTTTGGGGAATCGTTCTATAGATTGACAAATTTGCTTCAGATTCTTGTTTTTTATTGAACTATTCCTGTGTTGAAAAACTAATTATAATTAGTTAGCTTAACTAACTATAATTATAAATACATTCACGTTTTATCGCAAGAGTTTTAAGAATCTTCGAATAAATGAATAGAAAGATAGAATTATTTTCATCATAAGATACATGATCTTAAGTTGATAGTGATGCATAACGAGAATTTCGTACGTTAAGAAAAAACTTGCTACATATGTATGTAAATTTTAATTGCCTACTAAAAAATAACGTATTTGCAGGATGTATGAAAATTATACAAAAAGTAATAATTCATCGTTACCCAACAATATATAATATTGATAAAGAAAAAATACTAGAGAATATCACAGTGTAGTAGTCTCTAGTATCTTTTCATAGTATTTTAACGGCTATGCAATACAAAAGGATAAAAAAAGACCTCTTACGGAAAGATAAGAGGTCATCAAGAAGATAAAAATGTTGTATTTGAAACACGCGAGTTTCTAATTCATATCATAACACAATATATTTATATATTCAATATATACATAAAACAAAGGATATATGTTCAAAAAACACACGGAATATTAATTTGGAACAGTATGTTTTATTCTTTTAACCTATTTCTTCTACAATGCCGTAATTGTAACAATGGATGGCCTCCTCTATATACTGATGAGCAATTGTAGCAAATTCTTCTAAATTCTCTTCCGTTACCTCATGAATAAACAGAACAAAATTACTGTCGGATTCGGAGTCTGTTGAAATGGAACCATCAATCCGTTATGAAATGTTGAGCTTGCATCTCCTAGATTCCATGTAAATATTCGCTAATTCCAATCCCCTTTCGTGTCTATTTTATGTTTAATATAGTCTCGTACCGTACAAACGGGAAATGTTGTTAATTTGAAAAGAGAGCGGAATAAAATTTCTTTATCGCCTCTGTTCTTTCTTTTGTATGATAGAAAAAACGGAGAAAGATGGAATTTTATCTATCCTCATAACTTGTTAGAAAATTCTAATTTGATTAAATTAAAAGAAAATGATATATTGATTTTATAATAATAATCCAATTAATGGATGACAACCTAATACCTGTAATTGGACTATGACAATGTCAGATAAACGGGAGGAATTTAATATGAAAAAATTATGTTCATTTGCTTTAATCTGTGCCTTAACCTTTTCGGTTTTTATCGTTTTAGACAGTACGCTACCTGATAAAGCACGCGCTGAAGTACATACGATTAAGCAAGCTTCAGCTGTTGTGGATGATTGGCCATGGCAAACGTATTTCTTATTGCATCACAATGCGGACTATCTAAAAGAATTAGCCCCTGGTAGGTTAAAACAAGGTGGTACGTTTGATATGACGGTGTATATAGGCGGAAAAGATGTGGGTGTTGTAAAGATTTATCGATTGAACGGAGAAGGTGAATTGCAGCGCTACAAAACCATTTCTGCAGGTGAGGCTGGGCATCACTACTATTCTAGGTTCACAACACCAATTACAACGGTTTATACACCAGGTACATATGTTGCAGTACTGAAGGTAGACACTTCATATTATTATGGTGGCTCCTTCCAAATTACAAAGTAAAACATATAGGTATATTTGTCTGAAACGCACTGGGTTACGGTGCGTTTTTGTTATCTAACGAATAAATGATCACGCAGGAAGTCAAAGCATATTATCAAAACGGAGCTGAATGTGAAGAAAATTGTAACAGTTAATGCGAATGTAACAATCCATGTTGGTATTTTAAAAGGGATGACAGGATGTGTTACTAGTTATGATGCGGATACTGGGATGGCCGAAATCGAATTGGATCCATTTACAACGGTTATAATTAGGTCTGTATTTCTAACGCAATAAGGTTTGTATAGGATTCTTTAGAAAATTAATATTTGATTTTTATAGTGACCCAATATATTCTATGATTAAAATTGAGTTACATATTTTAAAATCATCACCAAGAGAATCTGCAAATTTACGGGTTCTTATTTAAAACATAATGCCAGAAAAGCTGAGGTGAATAAAGTGCAAAGTTTAAAATCTTTAAAACGTGACGTATACATTTTTCTTCCATTGTCTATTTATTTTTCCTCCATTTTTATTTCATTCTATATTATAGAGAATACATTCAACTTGCTAAGTTTTTTACCAGCACTTGGAACCCTGTATGTCTGGGTAACTAGTGTGATAGACATTAAAAATAAAAATTACAAAATAAAATAAAAAAGCATCTGAACTAGATGCTTTGCTCTTAATGTTATAGAATATTGACGCCCATGACCATACAGCTACCAAAAACAATACATACCAAACCTAAAAATATTAAAAACCCTGGCAAATCAATATGCTCAAGTAGCGCGCATATTAATAATAAAAAGGGGTAGACTAGAATTTCAATCCAGGTAACGCCCCCTGCTTTCTTTATTTCTCGGTAAGATACAACGCTGACAAGTAAAATGCCTAATACAATCAACCCTATCCCTAACATCATCCATTCACCCTTTTGAAAATTTAGTATTTCACTTTCATATACTGCTCTTTTACGAGCACCAATAATTCCCTCAGTTTCTTCTCTACAGGATGTTCTTGATTTTCTGGTACTTCTCTCCCGTATGATGAGAAGCTTTGTGAGCATGCACTAGATGTGACTTCCAATTTCGCGTATGAGAAAGTATGCTCATTTTCTTCATCAATGTTTTCAGTAGTGCTTCCATTTGAACCAACGCGTATGCAGCTTTCGTCAAGTTTGGTGCGCTTTCCTTCCTTGTTAACCGTGTAATAGGTATCGTTGACTTCCCCATATTTCATATTAGGTGTTGATGTTACTGCGGTCCCGTCTGCAGAAAAAATAACAACACGAAACCCATCTTCTTCTGGCAACAACTCAGCTCCTGGAACATTATATAGTACCAATAGGTCTCCTTCGTATGCTTCTGGAATGAGATAAATGGTATCTGTAGTGTCTTTTCCAAATCGGATACAACCGCTTAAAAGAATCATAATAAAGATCCCGCAATACATTATAACTTTTCTCATAGAGTTTCTCCCGTTATGTGTAAGAATGGTATAGTATGTATTATATAATGCAATATATTTCCTTGGATAGAATAAGTTTCTAGTTTGAAGTCGATTTTACTATTGTCATATAAAAGATTGATGTCAGTGGATGATTGGCTCGAAGAGAAATGGAGTGAATCGATGGGCAGACGTTTTGCATTAACATATGAAAATAAGATTTTGAGAAGAATAATGATTACCGTAAGCATTGTCATACTCGTTTTCATTGCAACAGGGTGTGATTCTGTCCAAAATGATGCAAAGGATGTAACGGACATTCCGCTTAACAGCAAACTAGATTCCCTTATTTCAGAAAGTATCATTGCCTGGAATCAAGACAAATTAAATCATACAGAAAAACAATTTGAGACACATGTAATCTATGGAACTGAAATGAAGGATGAAAAAATGTATGTCTACCTTCATTCCCTCATGCAAGGATACAACCGCGAAACACAGACAGTTTCTCAAGCAGGACATTTACTTCCAGTCCGTGTGACAGTCACAAAAAATGGGGAGGATTACCGTGAACCAGGAGATGGTGCTGAAAATGAACCTACTTTGCGCAACATGTTCCCGAAAAAGTATGCGGATCAAGCACTCACTATCTCAAATGAAACGATTCAATCATTAGAATCTCGTATGCAAGAATCTGTTGCTAAGTGGCTGGAAGATACAAGTAATAAGAGACAAGATAGATAACAAATAAAATATTCAAAATCGAATATTATACAAAAAAAGGAGAGATATAATCTCTCCTTTTTCTACTTTATACCTAACATTATTTGTTATATCCACCAAGTTGCTGTTCTGCCATAGCAACGAGACGTTTTGTGATTTCTCCACCTACAGAGCCGTTCGCTCTTGCAGTTGAATCCGCGCCTAATTGTACGCCGAATTCTTGTGCAATTTCATATTTCATTTGATCCAGTGCGCTTTCTGCACCTGCAACCACTAAAGAGTTGTTACGATTGTTTGCCATCACATATCACCTCCTGTACGTTTAATATGCTACGAAACAAAGAAAATATTATTGGTAAATAAATCCATTTATAACGTGTACTTTTCAACCATTTTACTTTCCGATTACAATTTCAGCATAATAACAGTACAATTTTTCTTTATTTGCATGAGTTTACATAATGTGAAATATGATTATGAAGAGTTTTATTTTACAAAAAATTTATCGATGTAATTGTATTACAAGTTCTTCTAAAATATTGACAGATAATATGCCACGTGTTAAATTCGAAATATTTAAATATTAAGGAGATGAGTGACTGATGTCATTTAATAAGATAGAAGAATATTGGTATATGTACGCTAAAGAAAATGAGTTAAACATGAGCGTTCCAGATGCATGGATGTTTGGAGATGGTTCCAAAGAAATGGGAGATGAATTAGGAAGTTTAGTAGTTAAAGGAATCAAAACAGGAACATGCGCTGCACATTGTGTTTATGAGCTTGAAGGGGAAGAAATTCAAAAAGTTGGTCAGTACGATATTGTATTGGATGGAGACAATAATCCATTAGCAATTATAAAATATACAAAGATCGATTTACTAAAAATGAATGAAGTAACAAGTAATTTTGCAAGATCTGAGGGTGAAGGAGATTTAAGCTATGATTATTGGTATAGTGAGCACGTTAAATTTTTCACTTGGGAATTAAGTCGGTATGGACTTACTTTTACTCCAAACTTAATGCTCGTTTGTCAAACGTTTAAAGTAATGGATGTCTATAAAGATTAAACATGGATGAAAATCAAACATGTTTAATCTTTATATTATGTTTTTAAGCATTTCGTCATGTAAAAAAACAAAATCCCCTTAATACAGGGGTTTTGTAATCTATACTGTTCGTAATCCTTAGTAAACCGTTGATACTGTTTGGATAGTTCATACTCAATTTCATCGTACGCCATTGTACCTGCTAATTCTTTACGTGTCTGTTCTTCAATATATCGAGATACTATAATCAATCCCATCATCTTAACGCCTCACTATTTGGTTCAAAACTAGAGCCATTCGCGGATAAAGCAGAACAACTTTCCCCTTCTTATACCATACTTATCCTTTATTGTTCCTTTATACCTTTAGTAATTGTGTATCGGTAAGGCTTATCTCCTTCTCATACAACTTTGGATGAAGTGAATAGCTGAAAATAAAAGGAACTCTCAGAATAGAGTTTTTAATCAAGTGCGTACCTTTTATTACTTACTATTTAGCCTACGTACATATTACATAGTGTATTTTATCATCCAATAAATTGGATTAAAACCTGGTTAAACTTTTCCCGCTCTTCCCAGAATGTACCGTGACCACTGAATTGAAAAGGTACAAGTTGTGCATTTCCCAATAATTTTTGCGTCTCTTCTCCTTTAGTAAATGGAACAATTTTATCGTGAATACCGTGAATAATTAGCGTCTGTACATTTATTTTACCAAGATCGCTATACACATTTTCATCTCTCAATGTTCTCATAATCGCAGCTGTCGACCAACTAGCCGCTTCCAATCCTAACTGTAGAAACCATTCGGAAAATGGTCCAGTGATTTTCTGAAAGAAAAATTGATTTGTTACACCCTGCAACATATTAGGGCGATCATTCAGTGTGTCTGTAATGAACTTATTCGCAATCTCTTTTTCCACACTAGTTGGAGATGCAGCACCAATTAGGACTAATTTGGATACTCCAAATCCTTGATAACGAGCCATATAACGAATTGAAATTGCACCACCTGTGGAGTGTCCTGCTAGTGTGACATCTTTAAGCTGTAACGCTTTAATTACTACTGCTATATCATCTGCCAATCTATCAAAATTGTATCCACTATATGGTTTGTCTGAATTGCCGTACCCCCTCCAATCAATGCCTATACATCGATATCCCATTGCTGGAAGTACATTGTACTGATATTCGAATTGCTTATGGTTTAATGGCCACCCATGTATAAAAAGTATTGTTTTCTTACCTTTCGAATTTATATCTTCTACAAAAATTCTTACATCAGATTCAACAGGTATTAAGTATCCCATGCAGACTCCCCCATGTAATAAAGATTGCCTCTACAATAAGATATTCAGCTTAAGAGAATCTATGCTGTTTCAAGTCTACTCTAAATTGCTCTAAAGACCAGTTCGACTACAAATAATAATTCATGAAATTCGCGTTATATAGATGGGAAATTCAATATGTTCTTATCGATTTGAGCATGTTAAAATAAACCTAAAAAAGGATGGAAAAATATGACACAGTTATGGCGATCTTTTGGACATGTCGTTCCACTATTTTTAATCGCAACCGTTATTGTATGTATAATTGCATTTGTATTGGCAAAAAAAAGTGCGAAAGATAAAGTTATACAGAAAAACACAATCTTTATGAACATAGTGTTTCCTCTTTCGATTATTGCAATTTTACTCATTACCGTTACACCAAGATTTACTGGGATGGAACAAATACGAGTTGTAAACTTGATTCCGTTTATTGGTATGTATAAGCTTATGACCAATTATGTCGATATTATGGTTCCTATCAAAAATATATTGTTTAATATTATCCTATTTATGCCATTTGGCTTCGTCTTATTTTGGAAATATCACGCAAAGCTTTCTATTTATCAAGTGACTATAATAGGATTTGTATTTTCTCTGCTAATTGAATTTATCCAATATGTCTTTCCAGCAGGTCGTTCATCAGATATAGACGATGTGATATTGAACACCATTGGAACATTAGTAGGATGTTTATTCTGGAACCGAATGTGTAAATTATTTCCAAAACTCTTAAAAACATCGAATGCGAAGACTACTATGCAAAATAACTTCCAATAACGATTTTTATAGTAATGAGCCGTTCATTTGAGCAGCTCATTACTATTTTTGCATAACGTGGGTGATTTCCAAAATACTAGATGTACCCTTTATAATCTTTCAGTAGGTATACAATTTCTCAAGTAATTACTGGTTTATACTATATGAAAATTAGAGTATATGAAGAAGAAATAGAAGTATTGGCAGAGTGCTACACTATTAAGAATGATTTTTTCGCAAGGAGCATTTATATGAAAAACAGAAAGAATGTAATATTACTAATAGTATATTTCTTATTTTTGAGTGGTTGTAATCAAGTTAATGAAGATGAGGTAAAAAAATATATAAAAGAAAAACACGGAATCGATGTTGTTGTAACACATATGAGCCCTTTAAATGAAAATAATATGGGGCATGCATACCATACTGTGCAAGCAAAGAATAATAAAAATATTCAATTTCGAGTAGAGGTAGATGGTCTCTTCTATTCATCCATAAAAAGTGATGAATACAAATATGGAAAAAAAACATTTGAGGCATATCAGAAATTCCAACCAACTCTAGAAGAAATGAAAAAGTTAGGATACGTGGAAACTAAAACTGATAACACTCTTCAATATTTGTCAGAGGATAGAAGATCAGATGAAGGGAAACCAACTAATGAATTATTATTAACTTTGCAAATGAGTAACGAGATTGACTTTAGCCAATTTGAATCAGTAGAATTAGATCGTTTATATACTCTATTTCAACTCATCCAGAAAAATAATAAAAAGATAACAGAACTTGAAATTAAGGATTATAATGGCAAATCTTTAGGTGGACCTTTTAAAAATGTGCAAAAAATGATAACAAAAGAAGAGCTGTTACTAACAATGAAAAAAACGATGGGCAATGCCATAGACATTTATTTAGAAAATTGGATTAAAAATCATACAAAAATAGAAGAGAGATTAATTGCAATTCAAAACAATCGTTTTGAATTACAAGGTATTACTTATTCAAATTTGAAAGATGGGGATGTTCGAGGATATAAGGTGAATTTAATTATTAATACCGGTAGTAATGAATTTGAAAATAATCCCCTTGTAATTAAAGATTTAATCAAGGTAACCACAATCCTTAAAGAAGAACTATATAATAAAAAATTTCAGATATATTTACAAACTAAGAATGGAACAAAATATACACCCTGGTTATCATCAGAAGAAATTAAAAAAGCTATTAACATCGAAGAATTTGTAAAAGAGCGATATCCTAAGAATTAAATTTAAAGCCCTTTTCATGTTTGTTATAGTAACCAGCAAATGACAAAAAATATTCAATAACTCATTAGCTGTAGAGGGAAAAATGAGAAAAAGAGTCCTATTCATATAAGACTCTTTTTCTATATCAAACTAATAAAAGTGTATACACATACCCATCATTCATGAATTATTCTTTCCATTTACTAAAAAACATAACTTCATACACTTAATATCATATTCGTTAAATTGCAAACTATTATTTTATCTTCTGTACAGGCAAACTACTAAAAATTAATTCAGCAACTTTTACATATCCTTTTGAGTTTGGATGAATTAAATCCTTAGACCAAAGCGTATTGTCATTAACTAAATGATGATTCCAAAAATCAACATGATGAAGCTTATACTCTCTGCTCAGTGAATATATAACTTCATTTGCCTCTAATAATTGTTCTTTTATTACTTGTTTTTTTTCAGAAGCAAAAGGAAGCCTAACTGTAAAATCTGGAAGGTTTGCTATAATAATATCAGCCCCTGCTTTACTTAATGTATTTATCATAAATTCCATATCGTTCTTATATGCATCATGATTCCAACGTCCTTTTAAAACATCGTTTGCCCCTGCAATGAGACTAACCAAATCTGGATTAAAAGTTAACGCCTTTTCCAATTGCTGCGAGCGAATTTCTTTAGTTACTAACCCACGCTTTGCAAAATTGGCATATTCTATATCGTTTTCACACAGTTGAACAAAATGATCTACCCAGCTTTTTAATGCAATTCCCTCAACTTCATCCCCTATCCCCTCTGTAAAACTATCGCCAATTGCTACAAATCGCTTCCACATATGTATTCCCCCTTTATTTTTAACCATATCTATACTATACAATAGCTCACACCGTAATTGTTATTTCTAAGTGGTTTTCGATTTCAATTATATTCCACTTTACTATATTTACATTTAGAATCCAAAATTGACCGATTCCTAAGTATACTTAGGAATCGGTCATATTCATATATTTACTATAGAAATACAATCTATCTAGTAATTATACTTTTTTCAAAAAATTTGTTGTTCTTTGTTTTGCCCAGTTGATACATTTCTTTTCGATTAAATGATATGAAACTATAGAAAAAAGTAGTGTCATTGTAATGCACAAAGTAAGAAGGACAAAGATAGGTATCTTTGTATACAAAAGTTTAAATAATAACATCATGATTGGAAAATGACACAAATAGATACTATATGAAATTTCTCCTAAATATACAAATACACTCTTATTTAAAAATGCTTTTACTTTTAGGTTACTCATAGCCATTATAATAAATATACTAACCCCCATTACGACACCCCAATCTTTTAATAAGAAAGTTGTATCATTACGGGAAAAACCATAAATTAAAATGGAATATAAATAAAGAATAACCCCTAATGTAATAAGAAATCCTTTTTTAAATTTTTTCATATTCCTATATGAGTAGCTAAGTTTTTCCTGATACTTAAAAAGTAACATTCCAACCATAAACATAGATGTAAAATGCAGTGTATCAGCATAACCATTATAAAATCCTTCAGCTTTCCCAATATGCAACAGATTAAGAACAACACTAATTAATGAAAAGCTCAAAGCAAATAGTATCGTTTTCTTCCAATTCAGTTTATAAAAAAGAAGGAATAACAAAGGAAACACAATAGATATACGCATTTCTTGAGCCAATGACCAAATAACTGGATTATAATTTTCCGTAAAAAAGTTATTAAGAAGCACAAAGTGGTTTAGAATATCTAATTTTGTTATAGACCCTTGCCACCTATCATAGAACCAATCCCGTAATCCTACCACTTCATACGACGAAAATAAAATAAATAAAACAAAGGTAACGATTATCCAAAAATAATAAGGAATATAGATTCTTACAAATCTCTTAATTAAATATCCCCAATAATTTGTTTTTGAATGATAAAGTGCCATAGATAACACAAAACCACTTAGTACATAAAAAACGATAACAGCTTCCCCACCCGCCCATAAAAACCTAAGCGGGGAAAATTTAATAGAATTAGGCAACGATGGTAGAATTAAACAAAAATGTCCAAATACCACAGTAAGTGCCGCTAACCCTCGTATGGAATCTAATTCTTTTATTCTCTTACTCATAAAATGTTCTCCTTGTAAATTGTAAATTTTGCTGTTCATAAAGGCCACTATAAGAATGTAGTGGGTGGATTGTACATATTGTTTCTTTAAATTCCTAATATAAGCAGTACAAAGTTAATTTGACCTCCATTTCTTTATATACATAATTTAAAACAAAATATTTAATACAAAGAAAAGATTTTATTAAATTTTTATAAAGTGAAACTTTAATCAGCCCTCGCCAATCGGGCGTTTACGGGCAGCAGGGCCCCCACCTAACTTCCTTGCTTCCGCTGAATTTTGAGATGGGGGTCTTACTGCCCGGCAAATAGCGGGATACAATCTAATTACAGAAATACGTACCAGATATTAATTTTTTATTGTCAATTGATGGAATAGTGGGTGTTTTTTCATCATGTAACTTTATTAAACTAACCTTGCACCCGAACCCTTTAAATCGAAAAATTCATAATAAACGCCATCCTTTCTGTATATTTCTACAAAAAGAATAGCGTTTTAGGGATATTTGGATATAAATTTATTTTAGCTTGATAGAAATACAAAATGTTCCGAAGAACCAAATTTCAAAAGTAATACACTCTTTCATTCCAAACTATGCACATAAGAACCTATAAGACTTTGAAACCTTTTGTTTCAGACTAATATTTAGTTGTATCCTATAAAATTAGCTTTTTACTATATCAATCGCACTATCCCACATACCACTAAAAAAAGATCCTGTTTTACGTATAAAACGTGTAAACCAATTTGCTTGTTCCACATCAGATTTTGTTACAAGATCTATTTGTAACGATTTACCTGATAAGAACCCAGGATCTGTATTATCTTTAGGCGAGATAATCATTTCACTAATTGTTACACCTTTTTTCATAGGCGCTTCTTGTTTTTTATTCAATACTTTAAATTCTTTTTTATAAATGTCTTTATTGCCCTTCGGTATTGGAAGTGAAACAGCTTGCTTCGTTTGAACTACTACATCTTTGTCTTTTGCATTTGCTACTCGCACTGTTTCATGCTCTTTTACTACTGAATCTTTTCTGTAGACATTCTTCACTTCAAAATTCGCAAATCCATAATCGTATAATTTCTTTGTTTCATCAAAACGTGCCGTATGAGATTTTGCTTTTATCACTACAGAAATTAGGCGCATACCATTTCTTTCTACTGTACCAGTGAAACAATCTCCCGCTTCTGGAGTCGTTCCTGTTTTCAAACCATCTACACCTTCATATTGCTTAATTAAACCTTTTAACATCCAGTTAAAGTTCGCCATATCAATTGGATATTTACCACCCTCTTGGAATGTTTTTTTAGGAATTTTTGCTGTATTTAATATTTGGGGGAAATCTTGAATAAGACGTTGCGCTAAAATTGCACAATCCCTTGCAGACATTTTATTTTTCTCGTCTAGAGTTGTCCCTTCTGGATGATATCCTTTTAAATCGTGATTTGTTAAGCCTGTAGAGTTTACAAATTTATAATCTTTCATTCCAAACTCTTTCGACTTATCGTTCATCATTTTTACAAAGTTGACTTCTTTACCAGCAATCTCTTCAACTAAAGCAATTGTTGCACCGTTTGCAGAGTAAATTGCCATTGCCTCATATAACTCTTTTACTGTATAAGAGCCACCATTTTCTAATGGAACGTTTGATAATGAACGATCTTGCGAAATCTTATGTGCATATTCAGAGATTTTAACTTTTTGATCCCATTTAAGTTTTCCTTTATCCACCGCTTCATGAACTAAGTATTCGCTCATCATTTTTGTCATACTAGCAATTGCCAATGATTCATCTGCATTTTTTTCATATAAAATTTTCCCGGAATTTGCTTCTATTAAAATTGCTGATCCTGCTTCAACCTCTATAGCAGAAACTGTTTCCGCCGCTGCTCTTCCAAATGTAACGAACATGCTACAAAATAGTGTAAGCACTGTTACTATTGCAATAAATCTCTTGCAAAGCATACCTTTCACTTCTGTTACCTCCAATATCTTTGTACTCAAAAAAGCGTTATTCTAACATAATCTCAAAAAAACAGACAGTGTTCTCAAATTGTATATACATATAAGACATTAGAATCGCTTTCATATAGACCATCTCATCCGACACTTTTAGATGCCCTGATACTTTGTATTCCCACACATATCCCTATTTTTAATCCCCTTATATTTTTCAAAATGATTCGCACTTTCATATTTTTTAGGATTACAATTAATAGACAATCTAGATACTACATTTGTTCCATATTTACAAAAAATAAAGTGAAACTTTAATCAGTTGGGGTCTTACTGCCCGTTAATGCTTTATTAGCTATCAAGGATTTTAATTACTCAATTCAGCTATTTGCTAGACTTATATTAGAGATGAATTTTCTTTAGTCTAAACTATTAGTTTTTTGTAATAAAAAAACTACACCCTATACTGGATGTAGTTTTTCTAACTGATTTATTTATTTTTCACTTCATTTTTATAAAAAGCAAATAATGGTTCGATGGATGGACTAGATAACAGCGGAATTGCCTTCTCAATCAATTTCCTATCCCAATCAAACCAACGCATTTCCATTAACATGTTTATTTCTGTATCAGTGAATCGTTTCTTTATTTCCTTAGCAGGATTTCCACCAACTATTGTATACGGCGGAACATCTTTACTTACGACAGATCCTGCAGCAACAATTGCCCCTTCACCAATAGTAACGCCAGGCATTATTATAGCATTCATTCCAATCCAAGCATCACTTTTTATGACTGTATCACCCTTAGGTTCATATGATTGTTCAATTTGCTCAGCGAATGGATATACTGTAATCCATTCTGAGTGATGATTATGGTTACCACCCATTAAAATGACTACTCCACTTGCAATGCAAACATAATTCCCAATAATGAGTTTATCAAGATGCCATCCCATCTGTTCAATTGGATTGAAAAGTGCTTGAGACTTAGCATCCCCCCACAAATACCTTACACAGCCATCTTCAAAATTTTGATGACTATAATAGCCTGAATAATAGGAGTACTCTCCCACTTCAATGAGTGGATTTGTTACTATATCTTTTATATACTTTGTTTCTGACCAATGATTAAATAATGGATACTTCATAACTTTATTCCTCGCTTCTAAGTATTATATATTTTGCTATTTACTTAGAAGCTTACTACGACAGCTACATTTTTTAGCTTTCTCAAACGACGAATCATTATCTTCAAGCCTTTCTTTTATACTAAAAAAAGCATAACGCAATACATTACACTAGTCAAATTGTGTAATTTTGAACACATCTTAAACAGCTTAATACTGCAATAAGAACATGAAAACACTCTAACTTTGATCCAAATAATATATTGATTACATTTAGTTTATATTTTGTAAAAAAATTTTAATTGCCATGACAAAGCAAACAATAACCACTATTGGTCGTATTAATGCCGTCCCTTTTGTAAGCACCATCTTCGCCCCAATGTATGATCCTATAATTTGACCAAGCATCATAATCAATCCAATTGTCCAATCGATTTGGCCAAAAATAATAAAATACAACAAAGCAGCGAAATTACTTGTAAAATTCAAAATCTTAGCATTTGCAGTTGCCCGTGTAGCACTATATCCACATAAGAGAATGAACGCTAAAGCAATCAAGCTACCTGTTCCAGGGCCGAAGAAACCATCATAAAATCCAAGTAACGGAGCCACTGTTAACGCAAACAACAACATACTTATTTTTCTCGGTCGATCTTCATTTGCTATATTTGGAGATAATAGAAAATAAAGACCAATAATAATAAGTAAAAAAGGTAATATCATGATTAGATATTCTGCCCGTATCTGTAAAACAAGCCATCCACCGAAAACGGATCCCAAAAAGGTCATTAAGATGGACAAACGCATATCTTTGAGATTAATTTCTTTCTTCTTAATAAAAATCATTGTTGCCATGAGGGTTCCGCTACTCCCTTGTAGTTTATTAGTTGCTATCGCTACAGAAGGAGACATACCTACTAATAACATTATCGGGATAGTTATCATACCACCGCCCCCAGCAATTGTATCTATCCATCCTGCTAATACAGCTACTAAAAATAGTAGTATAAGTAATTCAATAGTAAAATCCATACAAAGAATAGGGGCAGGCTTGAGCTATTATAACTCAAACCTCCCCATCGCCCCTCCTCTCTTTAAACTAGTTAATGATATCTGTAAAGTAACTTTCTTTCTGATCACGTAATCGGCTGGAAACGTACTGCCTGCAAACAATTCTTCTTCCGTACTTATTATCTCCAATCGGGATTTTATATTCTTCCTCAGATAACCTTTCCCTACCATGAGTTACATTTGTTTGTTTACCATAGTATGAATTTGGGATAATTAATAAATCTTCAGATGTAAGTGGAACCTTATAAGTAGGCGTTGTTCGTAAGAGTTCTAAAAACATGTCAAATTTCAATTTTTCTTCTTCACTTTCTCCCACATAAATCAATCTATTTTCTGCTCCATTCAAACAAGTTGCAACAATATCGCCATTATCATCCAAAAATATGATTTGGTTTATTTCCCCTACAAATCCAGATATTTCACCATCCGCCATTCCTGCGATATGAGCAATAGGCATTTTACTTATCGCAAATATATCATCTTTACTGAAGTGATTTTCTTCAAGATGCTTTTGAAGTAATTTTGGCGTTCCAATATGAGTTTGAGTTTTTAAATTTAACACTCCTTTTAATAAAAGAGCATCAACTCTAGTAAATTTTCCACAAGTAATTTCAGACACTATTCGTTCCACGGATTTATTAAGTCTATTTGATACAATTTCTAAATTCGTATTGAATGTTTTCAATCTTGCTTCAATATCTGATTGGTCTTTCATATCTGTATACACTGTGGCATCGTTATGTTGATAAAAGTTCCCGCCACCGGTGCTTGCACCAACATTTCGCAAAACTTCATCGTTGTTTAAAGGTGAAATAAGATGAAATCTATTTTTCCCTGCATGTTCGGATGGGTGAATTAAAGCATCATAATTAAAAAGTGTGGCAAAAAGCCATGTGACCCATTCTGCATAAAAATATTTTTTCATTCTATCGTGTTCGTCTTCACCATAATTAAAACCTTTGCGATTTTCCCCAGGTAATAGGGTTTCCATAGGATCACATGGAATATTTTTAATAAGAGTAGGTGGTACGTTCCCACCACAATTCGCTACTTTTATCATATGTAGTAGTTTTTTCATGTCTGAATTCGAAGTTTTCTTTGAATAATCAATCAAACAATTAAGCCACTCTCTTGAAAAGCTTGCAGCTATTTCTTGTTCACAAGTATAAGGATTATGAGTTTTTAATTCATGGTCTATTAGATTCTTCATTTTATCCTTCAATACATTAGGAATGCTAATTTCTTCGATTTCTGTAATCTGCAGTGTTCCTTTATTCATTATAAAACCTCCGTTGTTTTATTTTTTCACACCATATCTTCTATTAAATGAACTACCTACTTCTTTTTTGCTCCTTTGCTTTTCTTCAAAGCTATTAGAACTACCAATTTACAGATAAAAAACGTGGAGTATAAGAGATTTCTTCTTAGTCACATTTCCCCCACGAATCTCCGTTAAATTGGCAAATTTAATTTGAAAATCTGATTCATTTTCATACTTTACTTTCAAACTATGTTTATATGATTTTCAATTCAAGTAAGAGTATTTCATTTTCTAAAGTTTTCCTGGGTTTAAAATCAGAATTTTCAATATAAATATGTTAACACTAAAAATATAACACGAAACCAAAAAATGTAAATCAATAGTTTTTTTATAAAAAATAGTCAGACTATTTATAAGGTAATTCGTATTTCATTGAACCAACTACGGCCTCTCAATTTTATTGATAACAATAAAAAGGTCCCCTAAATGGTGATAGAGGACCTTTTTCCAAGTATATTCTATTTTAAATTTCTTACTTACCTTTTATTTTAAAAGATATTGCTGTAACTTCTTTATTAACAGTTCCATCCCGTTTGGACTTACAATAATCTTCCCATTCGCTAACGAAATATTGCTGTCTGAAATATCCCCTGTAAGTGCACAAGCTCTTGGTGATTGATATTTTCGTAAAATAATCTGGTCCTCTTCTATAAACATTTCAAGAGAATCTTTTTCTACAATTCCTAAACTCCGTCTTATTTCCATTGGAATAACAATACGCCCCATGCTATCTGCTCTACGAGTACTCCCTCTTGTTTTCATAAAATGCCACCCTTTATTTTTATCTAATATTACGGTACTTATTTTAG
>NZ_JAKUDW010000045.1:0-43870 GCF_022662595.1 Bacillus cereus group sp. BfR-BA-01524
AACTAATTTTATTTTTGAATCTGTCATAAAGGCGCCTGTTCCACCTTTTAAATCAAGAGAGACATCTTTTGAACCAGCAGATGCTTTTACTTTCATACTTACATCTGGATAAACATCTTTAACTCCAGGAACAGATTGAAGACGTTTCAGCATATCAGATGTAATTTTAGCGTTATCTGGTCCATAATCAGGGTTTTTGTAGTAAATCGTTACTTCATTATCTTTTCCTTGGCCTAACTCTTTTTTAAACTTTGCGTTTGTACCATCACCCATTGAAATGATAGTAATAATGGCGCTAATACCGATAATAATACCTAGCATCGTTAAGATAGAACGCATTTTATGAGCAAAGATAGAGGAAAGGGCCATGCGTATATTTTCACTCGTGTTCAAAATTAACCTCTCCAATCTTGGACGATATTTCCGTCACGAATTACAATTTGACGTGCTGCAGCTTCCCCGATTTCACGGTCATGGGTAATCATAATGATTGTTGAGCCTTGTTTGTTTAATTCGTAAAAGAGGTCCATAATTTGTGTACTTGTTTTCGTATCAAGTGCTCCCGTCGGTTCATCGGCTAAAATGAATTTCGGGTTATTTACGATTGCACGTGCAACAGCGACACGCTGCTTTTGTCCACCTGACAATTCGTTCGGCAGGTGAGTAGCGCGATCAGCTAAGCCTACTTTTGTTAAAGCGGCTAATGAACGCTCACGTCTTTCTTTTTTATCAACTCCAGCGTAAATAAGAGGTAGCTCTACATTTTGAAGTGCTGTAAGTCTCGGTAATAACATGAAGTTTTGGAATACGAATCCGATCTCTTTATTACGAACGCGTGCAAGTTCTGTTTCAGACATGTTTGAAATGTTTTGCCCAGCTAGTTCGTACGTACCTGTCGTCGGTTTATCTAAACAGCCGATAATGTTCATTAATGTTGATTTACCAGAACCAGATGGACCCATAATTGAAGTGAATTCTCCTTGGTTCAGTGTTACGTCAATTCCGTGTAATATTTGAACGGATTCTGCACCATTTTGGAAGGATTTCGTGATGCCTTTTAAGTTAATCATTCAACGACAACCTCCATACCATCTTTTAAGTCTTTTTCAGGTTTAGAGATAATTTGTTCTCCTTTTTTCACTCCAGAAACTTTTGCTTCGCTATCAGTCTCGAATTCAACAGTAACTGCTTGTTCTTTCGCTTTACCGTCTTTTACAACGAAGACAACATTTTTGTCGCCTTTTTTCACGATGCTGCTTTTTGGAACAATTGTACCAGTTGCTTCGCCAGATTTACTTGTTACGTAAACGTGGAATCCGTTTTGTAGTTCGTCACTATTATCTAATGTGACAGTGAATTGATAGTTAGAAACAGTTTTATTTTCGTCCAAACTCTTTAATGGTGTAGAACCGATTTCTGTTACTTTTCCTGTCCAAGTCTTACCAGCGACAGTTTTTGATGAAACAGTTACTTCTTGCCCAACCTTCATACTAGCAAGCTCATATTCAGAAAGTTGACCTTTTACTTTAAATTGACCAGCGTGACGAAGAGTAATTCCGCTCATACCTGTTTTTTCGTCAGCAGTTTTTACGATATCATCAATTACGCCATCAGCAGGACTTGTTACAGAAAGAGTGTTTACTTTCTCTTTTGCTGCTTTAATCATTTCATCAGCTTTTTCAACTTCAAACTTTTTCATTTCAATTTGTGATTCTAATTGCCCAACTTCAGCTTCTGATGCTTTTAATGCTTCAGCAGGAAGGCCTGCATTTTTGTCTTTTTGTAATTTTTGTTTCGCTGCATCAATTTGTTTTTGGAACAATGTTACTTCTTTTTGTGCGATTTTCTTTTGCATTTCTGCTTCTGTTACACCTTGTTTAGCAGTAGGATCATTGTATTTAAACAGAAGTTGACCTTTTTTCACTTCATCGCCTTTTTTAACAGCTAATTCATATGTTCCTTTTGTTGGATCGAATGAAATAGTTTCAATTCCGTTTGGAATAATTTCGCCACCAAATTTTTGTGCGTTTTGGATTTGTTTTTCCGTAACTTTATAACCGCTATATGCCATTGCTACTTCTGAACTGCCTCCAGCAAATGCAAAGTATGATCCAGCTGCAATTCCGATTGCTACTACACTAGTAATTAACACTTTATTTTTCTTCTTCATCTATTTATCACCTTTTCGTTCGTTTTAGTATCTACATTAAGTATAAAAGAGGAGAAGAATCTGACAAATCGTTTTAGCTTACAATAACCTTACAGTTTTGTAAGGTATGAATATGTAAATGTAAGGTAGAGGTTGTCCTAGTATAAGCAAATGAATTGACTCGTTGTTTCTTTCTTACAATAATATTGTATGGAGGAGAGGAGGAAGGAAGATGGAAGCTTATTTTAGTGCGCATCCATTAAAATCGTTTATTCCATACTCAAGGCAACATGTCCTTATATTATTTATTATGTTGGTGGGGATATTTTTTCTGTATCAATACCAAGATGTATTACGTCAAAGTGAGTGGAATATAAAGGTTCGATATGCAATTGCATTTTTATTTATAGGTAGTGAAATTGGGCTTCATATGTGGGAATGGAAAGCAGGGATTTTTGAGCTAGCTACTTCATTACCGTTTGAATTATGTACAATTAGTTTATTATTAGCGTCGATTATGATCGTAACGAAAAGTTACCGTATATATGAGATTGTATTTTTTACCGGAATTATTGGTGCATCACAAGCCATTTTAACACCAAACTTGCAATATGCTTTTCCGCATTTTCGTTTCATTGAATATTTTAGCGCGCATATATTGCTCATTTGGGCACCACTCTTTATGACTTGGGTGGAAGGCTATAGACCGACTTTGCAATCTATTAAGCGTACGATGATATTTTTAAACATAGTAATTCCAATCGTTTCTTTTGTGAACTACAAAACAGGAGGCAATTATATGTTTTTAGCTCGTAAGCCAGAAACTGCTTCATTACTCGATATGTTAGGGCCGCATCCTTACTATATTATTTCATTAGAAGTAGCTGCGCTTATTGGATGTTTTATTTTGTATATGCCGTTTGCGAAAAGAGAAGGGCATGCGCATAAAGAATCACTAGGATCATAACCTAGTGATTTTTTTGTATAAACATTTACAATTCAGAAAATTAAGAATAAAATTAGGGGGTAAATTATATAGAGAGAGAAGGGAAAACGTGGTCAAAAAAGTTTTTCTGAATGGGATGGAAGTGACGGTTCAATTTATTATTTCGATTTTGGGTATTATTTGTTTAGGGGCACTGCCGAAATTATTTTATGGATTTGAGCTGCATGCATCAAGGTACATACAGAGTTTAAAAGAAGTGTTTGTGAACTTAATGGATATTTCCAATTTGCAATATGTGAAAGGTAAATTTTTATTTCCGCAGCTGTTCGTCCATTATAAAGAAACGATTATTATTTTTTTAGCTGCTTTTTTTATTTCATTATTTGTAGCATTTTGTATTGTTTA
Organism: Bacillus cereus group sp. BfR-BA-01524; assembly: GCF_022662595.1. Taxonomy (NCBI): domain Bacteria; kingdom Bacillati; phylum Bacillota; class Bacilli; order Caryophanales; family Bacillaceae; genus Bacillus; species Bacillus cereus group sp. BfR-BA-01524. The sequence goes on from NZ_JAKUDW010000045.1 coordinate 3,501, forward strand.
TGTAATTATGAGTAGTTCACCGCGTATACAACATCGAATTAAATCATTTCTTATCTTCCTAGAATCCATTCCAGATATCCTTCTTATTTTAGTATCACAAATTTTAGTTGTATGGTTTTTTAAACAAACAGGTTTTTTACCTTTTCAAATTGCTTCAATTGGAGGCGAGTCGATTAGGGGGTTGCCAATATTGTGTTTGAGCATCCCGACTACGATTATGTTTGTAAAAATGGTCGTGCTTCGTTTTGAAAATGAACTAGAAAAAGATTATGTACTATTTGCTAAGGCGAAAGGGCTGGGGCGCTTTCATATTTTAAATCGTCATATTTTACGAAATGTGTTGCTTAGTACACTTTTCTTTGCGAAAACGAATATCTTTTTTATGTTATCTAATTTATATATTATAGAATGGATTTTTAATACGGGTGGTATTTTTATGTTTTTGAAATCGTATTTCGGTATTAGAGTTGAGGTTTTCATCGTTAGTGTGCTTCTTATATATATTCCGATTTTTATTTTATTTAAATTGTTTCATTATCTCATTCCGGCTGCGATGAAGGAGAGATTATAATATGTGGACGTATATAAAACGTGATAAAAGATTTTGGATAAGCATTGGGTTTCTTCTCCTATTAGTTCTTTTGAGCATCGGAAATACGTTATGGAATGATGGACATATTAGACAAGTTACATTGCAATATGATGCGGATGAAAATCCACAAGTGCCACCGTTTCCACCTTCATTACAATTTTTACTCGGGACAGACCGGAAAGGGTATGACCTGTTACATTTAGTCATTGAGGGCGCGAAGTGGACGATTGGTATATCTATTTTAATTGCGGCACTTAGAATGGTAATAGGTGTGTTTTTCGGTGTCGTACTCGGAACGTATATAAAAAGAGGATTTTCAAAAATTGAGGCTTTCTTTGATAGTTTTACAGTTATTCCGACAGTTATGATTGCGTATTTTTTTCTTCAATCTGCAAATGCATTTGGAAGCGGAGAGGAGACAACAACCTTTTTTGAAAGGGCTTCGTTTCAAGTGGTATTACTTGTACTGCTTGTAATGCCAGTTATTGCACTGTATGTGGCGAAGGAAGTTCGTAAATTGCGAACGGAAGAATTTGTTGATGCCGCGCGCATATTAGGTGGATCGAGAAGACATATTGTTATAAAACATATTTTTCCGCATCTCTATATGCCGTTTATACTCGTATTTCTTCAGCAGTTTACGCAGACTCTTACTATTTTACTGCACTTAGGATTACTTGAAGTGTTCTTTGGTGGGACTGTAATGTTTGGTGGACAAATAAAAGAGGTGGAATCTTATACGCATGAATGGTCAGGTTTAATTGGAGTCTATTTTAGATCATTAACAGTGAATCCATGGATCCCACTCGTCCCAATTACATTTTTCGGGCTTACTATTTTTTCAGGAAATATGATTGTGAAAAGTATAGAAGAGGCGATGATGAAAGTAAGGTTAGGGGGAGAGATGAAGAAGGACGTTGTAGAAGAGGAACAATCTGCTGTGCAGTCAAAAGAAGAGTTATTTACTTTTAAACATACGATGTGAAGAGCCTGGGAAACTAGGTTCTTTTATTTTGTTATATTACAATATCGTAAGAGAGATGTAATAAAAATCGATAGGGGAGAAATGCAATTTCGTATACACTTCATGTATAGAGAAATGCGAGAGCGGGTGAAGGTATACGATGGATTTTTTAGAAGTATCAAAACGTAGTATAAAACGAAATGTGAAAGATTATTTTCTATACTTTATTTCATTAGTAGGCAGCATTATTATTTATTTTACATTCGTATCGATTAAACGAAATGAAAGTGTAGTAGCTCTTTTGAAAGAGTCGGATAAAGTGGAAACGACGTTTACGTTTGCACAAATTTTGTTAATTATCTTTTTAACGATATTTATTTTTTATTGTAATAGCTTCTTTTTGCGAAAGAAGAAAAAAGAAATTGCACTATATAGTTTATTAGGTATTCGTAAAGAAGAAATTGCGAAATTACTCTTTTATGAAACGTTATTAGTTGGTGCTGCGGCAAGTGTATTAGGTATCATTTCAGGTTTGTTTATAGCCAATATATGCGCAGGGCTTCTTGTGAAGTTAATGGGAAGTGCATTTACTTTTACATTTACGATTTCATTTGTATCAATAGTAGAAGTTCTTATAACGATAGGTGCCATTTTCTTTATTGCATCATGGAAAAGTAAAAAGTTAATTTATGAACATCGTTTAGTTGAATTATTGTACGGGGAAAATCAGAAAGAAGAGGCACCTACTTATTCAAGTAAGAAAGCGAAAAGTGCAATTGTATTACTTTTTATAGGGTATGTGGTGGCATTTTCAACTTTAATTTTTGGAGTAGTGATGTTACTCCTTACAGGGTTAGTCATTTTTGGATTAATTGTAAAAGGTACGTTTTTATTATTTGAGCAGTACACAGTGAAATCACTGCATAAAGTAAAAGAAGACAAGAAGAAATATTGGAATGGGACGAACATTTTATCAATTTCTTCATTGTTCTTTAGAATAAAAGGAAATGTAAAGATGCTGGCGTTATTATCTTTATTAAGTGCGGTAACACTATGCACAATTGGTATGAGTTCTAGTATGTATTATGGAGCGAAGAAAACGGCGAAACTTATGAATCCAGTTAGTTATGAGTATGTAACGACTGGGAAGGAATTAGATAAGAAAGTCAGTGAAGAGATTCAAAAACATGAGTTAGGAATTAAAAATGAAACGTCTATAACTATGCTCTCTATGCAAGGAAATATAGATGGAGAACAAATGTTAACAGGATATTTAATAGGTAATGGTAATGTACAAATTATAAAAGTGACAGATTATAATAAATTAGCTTCTATGTTAGGTCATAAACAAGTTATTCTCGGTTCTGAAAAGGAAGTTGTTTTATTAGATCCGTATAAATCATATAACATCGAAAAGAATTCTCTTGAAGGAAATCATGTGTCCTTTGAAGGAATGAAGAGTGGTTTAACAATCGTTGATCACCGCGAAGAAACAGTTGTTAGTGCGAAACTTGCACCAGTGGGGCTTGTTGTTCAAGAGTCATTATTTAATAAGTTGCAGAAAGGAAAGGATGTTTCAACAGTTAGTGGATTTATCGTTGAAGGGAACGGTAGTAGAGAGTTAACGGAAAGAATAGGAGCTATTATTCCGAAAGAAGCGAAATTCCAATCATTTGAGAAGACGAATCAATCTGAATTGCAAGATGGTGCAGTATTATTATTTGCAAGTGTATTTTTAGGGATTGTCTTTATTCTTGCAACAGGCTGTATTTTATACTTTAAACAAATAACAGAAGCAATGGCAGAGCGACCGGCATACGGAATGTTAAAGAAAATCGGATTAACGAAGAAGGAAGCAAGGGAGTCTGTAAGAAAGCAAGTCGGTGCAATATTTTTAGCACCATTCATGCTTGCGATATGTCATACGTTCTTTGCGTTTTTAAGCTTGATGGGATTTGGAGGAATGTTTGAATATAGTCTTCCTCTGCTCGGTAGTATAGGGGTATATATCGTGATTTACTTTGGTTATTATATGTTAACGGTTCGTTCGTACACGAATACAGTATTTAATGATAGAAAATAAAAAGAAGCAAGCATGGATTTCATGCTTGCTTCTTTTCTTTATTTTGTAGAAATTTCACCTGTAGCTTCTGTTTGCGGAATAAAGTATCCAATTATACCACCGATTATTGCTGGAATGATCCAGCCAATTCCTAGGTTATAAAAAGGAATGGTGTGTACGATATTAGCGATAAAACTTGGTATCATTTCCACATTATCAAGTGCATGAATACAGCTAATAATAAACGCTGCAATCATCGCTCCAATGTAGACAGAAGGTTTACGTTTCGTATATTTATCGATAAATGATACGAAAACTAAAATGATCGTAATTGGGTACAAAATAATTAATACAGGTAGTGTGATTTTAATTAATAAGCTTAATCCTAAGTTTGAAATAACGAAACTAAAGATACAAACGTATAGTACAAGCTTTTTGTATGAAACATTTGTTAGCACTGTTGTGAAGTAATTTGCAAATGCACTTACAACACCAATTGCCGTCGTTAAACAAGCGAAGATAATGGCGATACTTAATAAAATATTACCGCTTGTCCCAAAGAATTGATACATAACAGTAGCTAATAGCTGACCACCGTTTTCGAATTGCCCTAAGTTTCCGTTTGAAGCTCCGATATAACCGAGTAAGAAGTAAACGATTGTTAAGAATAGAGCAGCAATACTTCCGCAAATGATTGTATATTTTGCGATAGATTTCTTCTCTTGTATACCGTTTTGACGAATTGCATTTACAACAATTGTTGATAGTACGAGAGCGCCAATTGCATCTAACGTTAAAAATCCTTCAAGAAATCCTTTGAAAAACGGGATGTCTTTATAGTCACCGATAGGCTCTGCAAACGTTCCTGGTGAAAGAATCGCTTTTGTTGCCATAATTGCAATAATTACAAGTAAAATTGGTGTTAATATTTTACCGATATGATCTACTAGCTTGGATGGATTTAATGATAAGAAGTAAACGACTGTAAAGAAAATCGCACTAAAAACTAACATAGAATACCATTGATCTGGGAAAAGTGGTGCAATCCCGATTTCGTAAGATACAGATCCAGTTCGTGGAATAACAAATAGTGGGCCGATTGAAAGATAAATAATGATAGCGAATACTGCTGCGAATTTTGGATGAACACGGCTCGCTAAAGTGTTAAAACTACCACCAGCAAGGGCAACAGCAACGATAGCAAGTAAAGATAAACCGACGTCTGTAATAATAAATCCTGTAATGGAAACCCACATATTTTCTCCGGAAGAAAGACCAAGAAGGGGCGGGAAAATCATATTACCAGCACCGAAAAAAACTGCGAATAGTAATAAACTAATCGAAAGTATTTGCGCTGGTTTTAAAGTTGTATGCATATAAAGAAAATCCTCCTAATGAGTGTTTTTGTCGAAAATTCAAATAATTTGTCGAGTAACTGTTATTATTTTAAAGGTCTGATGACTAGAAAGCAATAGGGAATTTTGAAAATATTAAAAAATAATGCATTAAATCGAATAAATATACTATTTATATGTTTAATAGGAAGAATTTAACTTTTAACATAAAAAAACACATATCGCTAGGATACGTGTATTAAAAATATATTTTTCTATCGCGTTCTTCTTTTAAAATTTCAACTGCTTCTCGGAAGCGTTGTGAATGGACAATTTCTCGTTCGCGTAAAAAGCGTAAGCTGTCATTTATGTCGGGATCGTCTGATAAATCAATGAGCCATTGATAAGTTGCTCGTGCTTTTTCTTCAGCGGCAATATCTTCATATAAATCTGCGATAGGATCACCTTTTGCTTGAATATAAGTAGCAGTAAAAGGAACACCACCGGCATTATGATAAAATAAGGCGCTATCGTGATTAGCGTACTGTGCATCTAATCCGGCAGCTTTCATTTGTTCAGGTGTTGCATCTTTCGTTAATTTATAAATCATTGTAGCAATCATTTCTAGGTGTGCGAATTCTTCGGTGCCAATATCGGTCAGCAAGCCAACGACTTTGTCGGGAATCGTATACCGTTGATTTAAGTAGCGAAGGGCAGCTGCAAGTTCACCATCTGCACCTCCGTATTGTTCAACTAATAATTTTGCGAGTGCTGGATTACAGGTGCTTACTTTAACGGGGTATTGTAATTTTTTCTCATAAATCCACATAGTGTCTCTCCTTTATATTTGCCATGGCCAAGGCCCTTTGCTCCATTCCCATGGAGCGTTAGAATAACTATTTCCAAACTGTTGAAGTGGCCCGTATTTTCCTTCAATTTTTTGCTGTAATATTCTTCGTTTATAGGAGAAATCATTGAATTGATTTATAGCGGCGGTATCGTTAGGATGTGTATCTAAATAGAGGGTAAGTTCAACTAATACAAAGTCTAGTTCTTGTAGTTCTTCAATCCATTTGTAATATTCATCAGGCAATATTTGTGTCACGTTGTTATTCACGTCCTTTTTTGTAAGGATTTTCATAATAATCATAAAAAGCAGGCCATAAAGTCCCTTTTCTTAAAGCTTCTTTTGGTGGGAATTGGGGTAAGTTAGGTGGCTGAAAGCCCATAAACAGGTGAGGGGGTGTTGAGTAATATTTTTTCCCAATTGGAGGGCAAGGATCGTTTGGTCCATGAAAAGGTATGTAGGATTTCATGTATTTGTCCATGTTACACGCCTCCTTTATTAATGAGATATTCATCACTACGTATTGTATTCATACATAATTGTAAATTATGACTCATATAGAAAACTAAAAGGGGCAGGAGGAGTGCGGATGGAAAGGATTACAACATGCATTGTATTAGAATCTAAAAACTTAAAGGAAACATTATATTTTTATGAAGGGATTCTAGGTTTCACACCGAGTAAGGAGAGACCACAATTACGTGTAACAGGTGTTTGGTATGATATTGGTTCAACGAGAATTTGTTTTGTTGTAAACCGGGGACTGGGAGAGTATAGAGAGACTGTCACATCAACAGTAGAGGAACTATTTCTTAAAACTACAAATATCGATCAGATAAAGAAAAAATTGGAGTTTTATCATATATCATTTGTAGAGGAATGTGATGGTGAAGAAATAAGAATAACTTTATATGATCCTGATCGTGTTAAGATCCAAATTGTTTCAACAAAGAATATAGAATAGTGTCTTTTATAATGTAATAATCTGAATAGCATATGAAAAAAATATTGACAAGCTTAGGTAAATATTTTAATGTGATTGTATAAAATTGTGTATATAAAGGGGAGTAACTTATTACAGTAAAGTCGTCATTACAGGGAGAAACCCTCGGCTTTATTGGCAACGTTTCGTTGTTAGTGAGACCTTTACCAGCAATGGTAGAGGCCCCTTATTGTCTTTTTTAGGACCCTTACCACGTTTGGTAGGGTCCTTTTTGTATACAAAGAGAGGAGATATAAAAATGAAAAAACTTATTAGTAGATTAAGAGTTGTATTTCATGTTCGCCGATTTGTTCCATTCCTATTTGACTTTTTCACTTCAAAAGAGGTTTCAATAAAGAAGAAAATTTTATCTATTGCATTTTTAGTTGGTTATGTTGCGATGCCGCTCGATTTAATTCCAGACTTCTTACCGTTTATCGGTATTTTAGATGATATTGGAATTGTGTTATTTATTTTGAACCGAATTGTAAAAATGGCGCCAGTTCAATTACAAGAAAAGCATAACGTAAACGTAGGATAGGAGTTGGGGTAGAAAATATGGAGCAAATTATTTTAGATATAATCGAGTTTTTAAAGCAGTTTTCTTATTTTGGAGTTGTGTTAGCATTAACGTTTGAATTTATTCCAGCAGAAGTAGTTTTGCCCATGGTTGGGTATTGGGTGTACGAGGGAGATATGAATTTTTGGCTTGCTGTACTAGCCGGAACCCTCGGCGGAACGACAGGACCTTTAACGTTATATGCACTCGGTTATTACGGCGGTCGTCCTCTATTAATAAAATACGGGAAATACTTCTTCATTAAAGAAGAACAAATTCAAAAAGCAGATGATTTCTTCGAGAAATATGGACCGGTTGTAGCATTTGTTGGACGCTTTGTGCCAGGAGTTCGAACGCTTATTTCTGTTCCGTGTGGTATGGCAAAAATGAACATATGGAAATTTAGTATTTATACATTTGTAGCAATGTTCCCGTTAACGACTTTGTATGTTTATTTTGGAATGAAATTAGGTCCGCATTGGGAAAAGGCAGCGGACGTTGTTGGGCAATATATGCTACCAATATTAGGAGGCGTTATTCTTATCGTTGCTAGTATCTTTGTCTATAAATATATGAAGAAAAGAAATAAAACGGAATCTATTTAGTCATTTGAATATTTTTTGAAAATAGATGAATAGTACAGGCAAAAGACTCTGAGGGACATACACATATAGGGAATATAAAAGAGAGAGGGGAAACAACTATGTCTTGTGAGTGCTCAGGGTCAGCATTAACTTGTTGTCCAGATAAAAATTATGTGCAAGATAAAGTGTGTAGTCCGTGGTCTGCTACTGTAGTTGCAACAGCAATTGATAATGTTCTCTATACAAATAATATTAACCAAAACGTAGTTGGTACTGGTTTTGTTAAATATGATGTTGGACCAGGCCCAATTACTGTAGAAGCGCTTGATTCTGCTGGGGGTACAATTGATACACAAACATTAAACCCAGGAACGAGTATTGCTTTTACGTATCGCCGCTTTGATAGTATACAAGTTGTGTTACCTGCAACACCTGCTGGAACGTATCAGGGAGAATTTTGTATTACAACACGTTATCCACTTTCATAGCAGAATAGGAGAGGATCGAAATGGGAATGAGAAGTTCCAGTTTGTCTTGTTGTTCTAATAAAACACTTGTGCAAGACCAAGTATGTACAGACTGGTCTATTACAGGTGCTGGTACTCAAATTGTATATACAAATAATATCACGCAAGAAGTATATGGTTCAGGTTACGTGAAGTATGATGTCGGTGCCAACCCGATTACAGTTGATTTTTTAGTAGGTGCAACAGTAGTTGATACAATTACTGTACAACCACAAAGTAGTGGTACTTTCACTGTCCGATATTTTACTACTGTCCGAATTACTACGACAGGAACGACTGTTAATCAAGGCGAGTTTTGTATTACAGTACGTTATCCAATTTCATAAAAAAGCATACCGTAAATGGTATGCTTTTTTTTAGAAAGTAATGAAATTGGTATTCTATAAGCAACATGTAAATTCGCAACAGTACTTGCCTTCTAAATATAGTGAAGGATTACTTGTTATATTGATAATACTGACCGAGTGTAAGTCTTTTCCTGTGTACGATATTGTATTACCAGGAAACACAGTGAAAATATTGGTTACTGTTCCAACGATTTGAATTGTAATTGCTTCGGTGCTGCTAGTACTATTGTAAAACGAGACAGTACCTGATATAAGTAATATCCCATCACTTTGCCATAGTATCATTGATTGTGATGCATCTTTGGCAGATGGGATGGTGTTATTAGTTATGAGGAAATTCCCTGCAAATTCATTTGTTACTCGCTCGCAATTTGGATTTGGAGGAGGGGGCGTTGGACAAGGGTCTGGACAAATAATAGATAAAGGAGCGAAACAACCGATATTTTTTTTATTCTTCAATACAACCCCTCCTTTTAAGTTGTCTTTTACTAATATTAAATGTAAAAGCATGGCCGATGTGTTAAAAAAAGAAGGAAATATTAAAAATTAAGATTGTCTAATAGGCTTAAACCTTAACTTATCATTAGCGTTATAGAAAAGATTATATGTGAATAGTCATAGGAAAAGAATGATCAGACTCTTTTAGACAAAAGGTGGTTGTATACAATAGTACGAGGAATGTTGGACTTAATTTCTAATTAACTGTATATTTACAAAAATCTAATAAAATTCATTTGTTATTTAAACGACATTAACATGTATTAGATAAAATAGCCCTTGTAATGAATCAATTATTATGAGGAGGATTCACGTGGACAGAACTGCTTTAAGAAAAGTAAAAGGCCTTATTGGATTATTAATGGTTTTTGTATTAGCGTTCGTATCATTTCCGTGGAGTACATCAGTCAAGGCAGAAGAGAAAAAGCAAGAAAAGGCATCAAGTGAGAAGAAGATAGTTTTTCCAGTTGTAAGTGATGTGCATATTAAAAATAGTGGAACGGATGATACGTTTCGCTGGAAAAGAGCGATTGAACAGTTTAATACATTAGCACCGAAGCAAGATGCGTTCGTAATTGTGGGAGATTTTACTGATTCAGGATCGGTACAACAGTATGATCGTTTCATGCAAGTATATAATGAAAATGCAAATAAAGATGCGGTACGAATGAACTCCCTAGGGAATCATGATTATTGGAACGGCTTATCAGAAGCTGGAGCACAAAAGAGGTTTTTAGAAAAAACAGGTATGGAATCAATTTATTATCATAAAGTGGTAAAAGGTTATCACTTCCTTGTTATGTCTCCAGAGAATGGAACAACTCATGGATATTATTCAGACAAGCAAATTAATTGGTTAAAAGAAGAAATGGCGAAAGCGCAAAAAGATGATCCAACAAAACCAATTTTCGTATTTTTACATCAACATATTAAAGATACAGTGTACGGTAGTCATGAATGGGGAACACAAGATAGCGCAAAAATTAATACAGTATTAAAGGAATATCCACAAGTTATTACATTTTCGGGTCATTCGCATTATCCGTTAGACGATCCAAGATCGATTCATCAAAAAGACTTTACATCAGTTGGTACATCTTCAGTAAGTTATATGGAAGTTGAAGGTGGTAAAGTACAAGGGAATATCCCGCCAGGAGCTAGTACGTTAAGCCAAGGTTTATTAGTAGAAGTAGATGATGAAGAAGTAACGATTAATCGTCGTGATTTCCATACGAATTCTTGGACAGGCGAGCCTTGGAAAATTAAATTACCAGCAAAGAAAGAAACATTTACACATGTAGAAGATCGTGATAAAGAAAAGCCTTACTTTGCTAAGGATGCAAAGCTTGCTGTATCAAATGTAACAGAAAATGCGGCAACAGTAACATTCCCGCAAGCATTGGACAACCTTCTTGTTCATTCTTATCGTGTACAAGCTAGAGATAAGCAGACGGGAGAAATAAAGAATAAATTGTTAGCATTCTCAGAGTTTTATCGTGATCCAGTGCCAAAAGACCTTACATTTACACTTGCAGGATTAGATGGCGGGAAAACATATACACTTGAAGTCGTTGCAATCGATTCATTTGGCAATGAAACCGCACAGCCGTTAACTGCGGAAATTACTACGAAAAAAGATAATATTGACCCGAATGTGAAAGTACCAAAAGCTGATGTTTTCGATGTAAACTTTGCAGATGGTACATTTAAAGACAATTCACCATTTGGTACAAAAGGTGATGTGAAGGGCAATGTGGTTATTGAATATGATAAAGCATTGAAAAAGAATGTGATGAAGCTAAACGGACAATCTAATACATTTGGATACCTTCTATTTTCAGCGGCACAAAAAGAGAAAGTAGCAAATACATTTACGCTAGAAACGGTATTTTCAATGAATCAAATCCGTGGACAAGGTATTTTGCAAAATACAGAGAGCGGCGGAATTGGATTTGAATCTACAGGAAGTGGATATGTTGAATTATGGGCTCATATTGGTGGCAGCTATAAACGTGTTGGAGTTCAATTGGAAGCGAACAAAACGTATCATTTAACAGGAACGTATAACGGAAGTGAAGTGGCAATTTACGTAGATGGTAAAAAAGTAAATAGTCAGCCAGCTACTGGGAAAGTGTATCATCCAAACGTACCATTTGCATTTGGAGCGGATCCTGATAGTAACGGATATGGTGGTATTCCGTTAAATGGACAAATCGCGCTTGCGAAATTATATAGTAAAGCGTTAAGTTCTTCAGAAGTATTAGCGGCGTACAATGAGTTCTCTAACCGTACGAAGTTAGAGCAAGTAAATGCGTTATTTGAAGAGCTTGGAAAAGTAAAAGAAGTGTTAGCTGGAACGTATGGATTTGGAGATAAGCCAGGTCAATATTCAAAGGAAGCATTTCAAGAATTAGAGAAAAGCTATAATAATGCAAAACAAGTGTTTGAAAATGTAGGGAGTACGGGAGAGCAAATCGTTCAAACATATAACGAATTAAAAACAGCTAATATAACATTTGTACAATCTAAAGTAGTAGAACAACCGAAAACACCGAAAGAAAAAGTACAAATCAATATTGAATCTGCAAAAGTAGTAGTGAAAAAAGCGCAAGATGCAAATGTAACGGACGGTTCAGTGAAAGCACTGAGTCAAAAAATTACAGTGGCCGAAGCTGTAGTGAAAGATGTAAAAGTAAAAGATGCACAGGTAGAAACGATGAATCGTACATTAGAGCATGCGATTTCACTCGTTGAAAAAAGTATGAACAAATAAGAGAGAGGAAAAGAAGCTTATCATGATAGGCTTCTTTTTTGTTATACTAAAAGTAGTATAGAATGAAGGAGCGAATAATTTGGAACAGAAAAAGCTAAAAAGAATTCTTGAATATGTATGGATCGCGGTTGTGCTCCTTGTAGGATATTATTTCTTAAAAGAGAAAAGTATTTGGGTTTTATTTTTAATGACTTTCTTATTAGCAGGACTAGGAACGTTATTTATTAACTTTTTCTTTGATAGTTTGAATGCCTGGAAGAATAAAAAGAAGGGAACGAAGTAAAGGAGGGAATATATGCAAAAGTGGAAGCTCATATATCAGGTGATTATTTTCCTATTGCTTGTAGGTATTGGAATGGTTAAATACGCAACGCCAATAGGAAATTGGGCATGGTTTACAGCTTGCATCGGCATATTTTTCATTTTACAATCGTTAACGAAAAAATATAATAGTACAGAAAAATAGCTCGCCGCTAAAACGGCGAGCTATTTTGTTATGCTTTTTTCTTTTCATCATTCGTTTTTTCGGTAGCTAAGTGACTATGCTTTCTAGAGTAGAAGAAATAGAAGCATAAGCCGACTATAAGCCAAACTGCAAAGCTAATCCATGTTGTTTTAGACAAATTGATCATTAAATATAAGCAGCAAAGAATCGCGACAACTGGTAATACAGGTACGAAAGGTGTACGGAATCCGCGTTTTAAGTCAGGATGTGTTTTTCGTAAAATAAGTACTGCGCAGCAAACGAATGTAAAGGCTGTTAACGTACCGATGTTTACTAAATTCGCTAGCAAATGTAAATCTAAAAGTCCTGCTAATAAAGCGGCAACAACGCCAGTAATCCACGTGTTTAATAAAGGGATTTTTACTCTTTTATTTACACGTGATAACGCTTTTGGAAGTAGACCGTCACGGCTCATCGCATACGAAACGCGAACTTGTCCATACATAACGACTAAAAGGACGGTTGTCATTCCAGTCATCGCTCCAACAGCGAGTAGTCCTGCAATTGTATCCTCACCAACGAAATGCAATGCAAATGCAACTGGATCAGAAACGTCTAATTGCGTATAAGGAACCATACCTGTTAAAACGAAAGATACAATCATATATAAAACAGTACAAATAAGAAGAGAACCGATAATACCAATTGGTAAGTCACGCTGCGGTTTTTTCGTTTCTTCTGCAGCGGTTGCGATTGCATCAAAACCTAAAAAGGCGAAGAATACAGTGGCAGCTCCGGTAATAATACCGTCGTATCCGAATGGAATGAACGGTGTCCAGTTTTCAGGCTTTACATATTTTGCGCCTGCTACGATAAAGGCGATGATAACAGCTAGTTTAATAAGAACCATAATATTATTAATGCGTGCACTTTCACGTATACCAAAACTTAAAAGGCCGGTAATAAGAAGTAAAATGCAGACAGCTGGTAAATCGATGAGACCACCTTTTCCTACGCCGGGGGCCGAGGCGATTATGGCGGGCAGGTGTATATTGAACCCTTGTAGTAATGATTGCAAATAACCAGACCAACCGACAGCTACTGCTGCGACTGCAAGTAAATATTCGAGCATTAAACACCATCCGACGATGAAGGCGACGACTTCTCCGACTGTCATGTATGCGTAAGTATACACACTTCCTGAGACAGGAATAGAAGAAGCAAATTCAGCATAACAAAAGGCTACACAAGCACAAGTAAATGCAGCAATAAGGAATGATAGCATAATACCAGGACCAGAATGTTTTGCTGCAACAATACCTGTTAATACAAAGATCCCTGTCCCAATTACGGCGCCGATCCCTAAGAACGTTAAATCGAGTGCAGTTAATGTTCTCTCGAGTTGCTTTGGTGATTCAGTACTAAGCGCTTTTTTTCGTAATAATGACTTCACTTTGGACTCTCCCTCCATTTTTTCATTTCCATAACGGCGGCTATAGTATGAGCCCATGAGAAAAGAGTAAGTAAGGAAGTGGAGGTGCAGTTATGGTATGTAGTTTTTTAAAATTGCTGGATTAATCTTAATATAATTCAGAATATTTTGTCAAATAAAAATATGACAAATAAAATGCGGATCAATAGGGGAAACTACTTGCAGAAATGGACGGGGGTTAACGACCCACTGATTAAAGTTAAAGTAGGAGCAGATGCTATGTTATTTTATTTTGAACTTGTCGTCATTTTACTTTGTACGAAATTAGCTGGTGACATTAGTGTGAGACTTGGTCAGCCTTCTGTACTTGGTAAGTTAATTGTCGGTATTATTATCGGTCCAGCTGTACTCGGTATTATTAATAGTTCTGAACTAATTGATGAACTGAGTGAGATTGGTGTTTTGTTACTTATGTTTATGGCGGGACTTGAAACAGATTTAGAAGAGTTAAATCGGAATTTGAAATCGTCATTTGCAGTAGCGGCTGGTGGAATTATTTTTCCTTTCATCGGTGGTTATGTAACAGGATTGCTGTTTGGATTAATGCAGTCCCATGCCATTTTTTTAGGATTATTACTTTGCGCAACATCGGTTAGTATTACGGTGCAGACGCTACGTGATTTAGGAAAAATGAATACGAGAGAAAGTACAACAATTTTAGGTGCTGCCGTATTTGATGATGTCATTGTCGTTATTTTATTGGCATTTGTAATGAGTTTTTTAGGAACACAAGATGTAAATATAACACTTGTCATTGCAAAGAAAATTATTTTCTTTGTAAGTATTGTTTTTATTGCTTGGAAAGTCGTTCCTTGGATTATGAAAATGCTTGTCCCGCTTCGTGTAACAGAAGCGTTAATTAGCGCGGCTCTTATTATTTGCTTCTCTTTTTCTTATTACAGTGAAATGATGGGAATTGCAGGCATTATTGGAGCATTTGCAGCAGGAATTGCTATTTCTCAAACAGAGTATAAGCATGAAGTGGAACATAAAATTGAACCGATTGCTTATGCAATATTTGTTCCAGTATTCTTCGTAAGTATCGGAATGGAAATTACATTTCAAGGCATTGGAAGCCAGCTTTGGTTCATTATTATTATGACCCTCATTGCGATTTTCACAAAGTTAATTGGATCAGGTTTAGGAGCGAGATTGACAGGTTTTAATCTCCAATCTTCTATTAGTATTGGCGCGGGGATGGTATCACGTGGTGAAGTAGCACTTATCATCGCAGCAAATGGACTTACGGCGAATTTATTAGCGAAAGAAAATTTCACAGCGATTGTTATTGTTGTTATATTGACGACGATTATTACACCGCCACTTTTGAAGAAATATTTTGTATAGAGAGGAAGGGCTTATCTGATGTAGGTAAGCTCTTTTTTTATTCCCAAAAGCAATGATCATATAGCATGAAGGGTTTGTAATTATGGTAAAATCTATGTATGTGATATGACAAGGAGAGGGAAGTGTGAAGATTACGAAGGAGAAGGTTATCGGTGTAATCGTACTTATTGCAGTATGTATACCATTTACTGCATGGAAAGAATCAAAAGTGAAAGATTTTCCGGTTTCTATTTTTTCGGAAGAAGCAGATGGTGAGTACGGTCAGAAGCTGAAATATACTGCTTTTTTACCTGATGTTGCGATTTGGATGAACGGTTGGAAAGAGAAGTGGACAGAAGGAGAAAGAACTGTTTATCAAAAAGGGAATCGTATTGTAAATGTGTTTCATCCTCCTGGCGATGATGGTTTTTACCTTCTTGAAGCAAGAGAAAATAAGTGAACGCAACCGTAAGAAGTGGAGGTTAAATAGTGAAAGCTTCAACATTACTATTTAAAATTGAAAGTAATATGGATCAATTTTCACCAGCTGAGAAGAAGGTTGCCATGTACATAATGGAGAATGCAGAGATTGTACCGAATTTAACGACGAAAGAAGTGTCAACGAATGCAGGCGCAAGTGAAGCGAGTGTCGTTCGTTTTTGTAAGTCGATTGGGATCGGAAGTTTTAAAGCATTTAAGATAGCACTCGTTCGTGAATTAACGATTGCTGATTATAATATTAACGATTTTTCAGTGATGAATACGGAAGATGGACCGTACGATTTATTTAATAAAGTTACTTATGTGAATAAAGCTGCAATTGAGGCGAGCGTTACTGCGATAGATAAGAAGGAACTTGAGAAAGCTGCAGATCGTATTGTCAATGCGGGCAAAATTATATTTTACGGCGTAGGTGGATCAGCTACGCCAGCAATGGATGGGGCGTATAAATTTACACGGCTTGGATTTACAGCGATGATGCTATCTGATTTTCATATGATGTTGCCGCTTGTGACGAATTTAAAAGAAGGCGATATATTTGTTGCGATTTCAACATCTGGTCGAACGAGAGATGTGCTTGAAATGGCGCAGTATGCAAAGAGACAAGGTGCAACTGTTATTGGAATTACGAAGCTAGATCAATCATCCCCCTTATATAAAGAAGCGGACATTCGTCTTTGTATGCCAGATGTAGAACAAGATCATCGTATTGCAAGTATTGCGTCGAGAATGACGCAACTGAATATGATTGATGCTTTATATGTGATTACTTTCAACCGAATTGGTAATAAAGTATTGGATCAATTTATGGAGACGCGAGAAGAAGCGTTGCGGTTACGGAAGTTAAAGTAGAAGAAAAGATGAGGAGACTCATCTTTTTTTATCCCGCTATTTGCCGGGCGGTAAGACCCCCACTTCAAAATTCAGCGGAAGCAAAGAAAGTTAGGTGGGGGATCAACTGCCCGTAAAAGCCCGATTGGTGCGGGCTAATAATCAGTGGGGATGAACAAAACCCCCACTGATTAAAGTTTCACTTTATTATCTTTGACAAAAATATGTCATGTTGTGAAATTTTATTTCATAAAATAATAAAGAGTTATTGATTTTTAGTTTCTTGAAGTTATAATAAAAGTGTGAAATATAATTTCAAAGAGGGTGGAAATATGTTAGAAAATTTATCGACAGAACATCGTAATGAGAAAACAATGAATCTGGATGAAATGAGCATAAAAGAAGTGTTGCAAAGTATGAATGAAGAAGATCGAACTGTTGCGTTAGCAGTTGAAAAAGAGATAGAACAAATTGAAAAGGTTGTACAGACTGTTATTAAATCTTTTGAAGAAGAGGGACGCTTAATTTACATTGGTGCTGGTACGAGTGGTCGTTTAGGTATTCTAGATGCAGTGGAATGTCCGCCGACATTTGGCACGGATGATAAAATGGTGCAAGGATTTATAGCAGGTGGATTGAAAGCGTTTACTAAGGCGGTGGAAGGTGCCGAAGATCGCGAAGAGTTAGCAGAAGAAGATTTAAAAAGTATTGGATTAAATGAGAAAGATACAGTGATTGGAATTGCTGCAAGTGGTAGAACTCCTTACGTAATTGGCGGCTTGAAATACGCACAGAGCGTAGGAGCGAGTACAGCAAGTATTTCTTGTAATAAAAATGCTGAAATAAGTAAATATGCAAAGTTAAATGTGGAAGTAGAGACAGGTGCAGAAATATTAACAGGATCAACGCGTTTAAAAGCTGGTACAGCACAAAAATTAGTGCTGAATATGATTTCAACAGCTTCGATGATTGGTGTAGGAAAAGTATATAAAAACTTAATGGTAGATGTTCAATCCACAAATGAAAAGTTAGTAGAACGGTCAAAACGAATTATTGTGGAAGCAACAGGCGCTAGTTATGAAGTAGCGGCAGAGTATTATGAAAAGGCAGAACGTAACGTAAAAGCTGCCATTGTTATGGTGTTGTTGCAGTGTGAGTATGGGGAAGCACTGGAGAAACTAAAATACGCAAAAGGGTTTGTGAAGAAAGCACTATAAAATAATAGGGAGGGGGATTCTATTATGAAGAAAGAAGAGAGAATGGCCAAGGAAATTTCGGAGCAACTTGGGGGAATAAAAAACATTCGTAGTATTGCTCATTGTATGACGAGACTACGTTTAACGCTTCATGATGAAAGTAAAGTAAACATGGACCTTTTGAAAAAAGTTGAAGGTGTTATGGGTGTTATAGAAGATGAGACGCTTCAAGTTGTCGTTGGCCCAGGAACAGTAAATAAAGTAGCAGCTAAAATAGAAGGTTTGACAGGACTACGAATTGGTGAGGTAGCAGATCATCACCTTGAAGATATTGGGCAAGAGATGAAGTCAGAGATTAAGAAGAAAAATAATACCCCAGTGAAAAACTTTTTACGAAAAATAGGAAGTATTTTCATTCCGTTAATTCCGGGGCTTGTTGCGTCAGGAATTATAAACGGGGTTGCTAACTTTGCGAAAAACGCTGGTGCTGATCCAAATGCAACATGGTTACAAATGTTACTACTCATTGGCGGCGGTATCTTTACATTCTTAGGAATTTTAGTCGGCTGGAATACAGCGAAAGAGTTTGGCGGGACACCGGTTCTTGGGGCAATTGCTGGTATTTTAATTTTCAATCCGGCGATGGCAAACGTAAAATTATTTGGTGAAGCATTAGTGCCCGGACGGGGCGGATTGTTTGCAGTTATTTTTGCAGCATGGCTTATGGTTGTAGTGGAAAGACAAGTTCGAAAAGCAGTGCCAAATGCAGTTGATATTATCGTGACACCACTTATTACTGTATTAGTTGTAAGTATCGTAACGATGTTAGCCATTCAGCCATTAGCAGGTTTCTTATCAGATGGTATTACGAGCGGAATTAATGCTATTTTAAATATTGGCGGAGCATTTGCTGGCGCAGTGCTTGCGGGAACATTTTTACCTCTCGTTATGGTCGGATTACACCACGGTTTAACACCGATTCATATGGAGTTTATTAATCAAACGCACGTAACACCTTTATTACCAGTACTCGCAATGGCTGGTGCTGGCCAAGTGGGCGCAGCGATTGCAATTTATGTAAAAACAAAAAATAAACGACTTCGTAATGTGATTAAAGGTGGATTGCCAGTTGGCTTTTTAGGAATTGGTGAGCCGTTATTATACGGGGTTACATTACCACTTGGGAAACCGTTTATTACTGCTTGTTTAGGAGCGGCTGTCGGTGGTGCATTCCAAGCAGTTATGCAAACGGCTTCACTTGGAATTGGTGTATCAGGGCTATCTTTAATTCCGTTAATTGCTGACAATAAATATTTACTATATTTCTTAGGTTTAGTAATTGCATATGCTTTCGGATTTATCTTCACGTACTTCTTCGGATTTAAAGAAGAAATGGCAGAAAACATATAGAGAAAGGGATTCCTTTCTCTTTTTCTATTAATAGAAAGGGAGATTTATATGATCGGAGTTTCCATTTATCTTTCAAAAGAACGAGTAGAGAAACAAGAAGAGTGGCTAAGAGTAGCGAAGGAAAATGGATTTACATCTATTTTTACATCACTGCACATTCCAGAAGATGATCCAAATACGTATAAAGAGTTAATTCAAATATTAGGGAAACAAGCTCTTGCACATGAAATGGAGTTAATGGTTGATGTTTCTCCAAAATCGTTACACCATTTAGGGCTAACATATGAAAATGTGGAAGAGCTATTGGACTGGGGCATTACCGGTTTAAGAATGGATTACGGCATTGCGCCAAAAGAAATTGCAAGCGTATCTCATAAGATGAAAGTAGCTTTAAATGCGAGTACGATTACAAAGTCATTTTGGAAAGAGTTACTTACAGAACATATACGAGTAGAGAATGTAGAAGCGTGGCATAATTTTTACCCACGTCCAGAGACAGGACTAGCAAGGTCCTTCTTACAAAAGCAAAATCAATATTTACAGGAGTGCGGAATAAAAACGATGGCATTTATTCCAGGAGATGCGGAAAAACGTGGTCCGTTATATGAAGGGTTACCAACGTTAGAAAAACATCGCAATATGCGCCCGCTTGAAGCGTACTTAGAACTTGTTCAAGATTGTGGTGTTGATAAAGTATTGATTGGAGATATAAGCGCAGGTTTGGAAAGTATGCAAGAAGTAGCTAGTGCGAGTAGAGGGATTATTCCATTGCGTTACAAATCATTTATAACTGATAAAGAAGTATTAAAAGTGGTGGAGCAAGTGCATACAAATAGACTAGATCCGGCTCGTGATGTTATTCGATCTGTAGAATCAAGGGAAGGAAATAGAGTGGTGTTACAGCCGATGCATACAATTGTAAGAAAGAAAGGCAGTATTACAATTGATAATGAATTGTACGGTAGATATGCAGGGGAGATGCAAGTTGCCACACATGATTTACCTGTAGATGAGAAAGTGAATGTTGTTGGAATGGTTGTGGAAGAGGACGTTTCTTTACTGCCTTATATTGGCGCTGGAAAAATGTTTCAACTTTTTTTATGCGATAGAATAAAAGCTTGAATTAGCGCTATTTTGTAGGAAAACATTATCCGTAAAAGGGATAATGTTTTTTGTTTTCTTTAAAAAAAGTATTTGACGAATGAAATAAAATACCGTATTGTTTTGACTTGTGAATAAAAGTTCACCATAACAAAACGAAAAGGAGAGTTCAAAATGAATCAATATATTGGGAATTTAATTATTCGTATCGTGTTAGGAGTTACGTTCTTTGCACATGGTTTAGCAAAGTTTCAATCAGGTATCGATAATGTAGCAGGATGGTTTACAAGCATCGGTTTACCAGGTGGCCTTGCATACGGCGTAGCAACTGTAGAATTAGTTGGTGGTATATTATTAATTATCGGTTTAGGTGTACGATATGTAGGATTGTTATTCGCTCTTATTTTAGCTGGAGCTATCGTAAAGGTAAATGGAGCAGCAGGTTTATTAGGAGATGGAAAGAATCCAGGATATGAATTAGATCTTGCATTATTATCAATGGGTGCGTATTTATTCGTAGTAAAAGCAGAAGGATATGTAGATCGTTTCTTAAAAGAGAAAGTAATGAAAACGAAGTAAATTTTATTTATAAATTGTTGACTTGAAGAATTATTGTAACTATAATGATTACAACTAATGAATTACGAATGAAACAATTTAAATATTTTTTTACACAAGGTGTAACTACATTGGTTATGTCTTGTGTAAAAATAAATAAACGGGAGGAAGTAATATGCCTAAATCAAATTTAGAAATTATTCAAAGCACGTATGAAGGATCAGCTTCTTCGAATGCAAAGCATTTAGCAGAAGCCCTCTCTGAAAAAGTGGAATGGACAGAGGCAGAAGGTTTCCCGTATGGCGGAACATATACAGGCGTAGAAGCTATAATGGAAAATGTATTTAGCCGTTTAGGATCAGAATGGGATGATTATAAAGCAAGTGTAAATACATATCATGAAGTAAACGGAAAAGATGTAATTATTGCTGAAGGTATGTATTCTGGAGTTTATAAAGAAACAGGAAAATCATTTGAAGCAGAATTTGTTCATGTATGGCAACTTGAGAACGGAAAAATCGTGAAGTTTAAGCAGTATGTAGATAGTCATATTGTTAGGGAAGCGATGAAGAGATAATGCTTTTTAAATGGATCGTAGGTATATGCATTACAATTATAGTAATTTTCTCGTCTATAGTTGGCGGAAAGAAATTGCTTGCATATGTGGAAAAAGAAAATAAAAATATTCAAACCGAGCGAGCGGCAAACGAAAAAGAGAAAAAAGCTGCAGAAGAAGCTCCGCAAATTAGTGAAGGTGAAATTATTTCTACTATGCATAAAATGGTGCACCAAAAGGTAAAATCCTCTGAAAAATGGGGATTTGTAGAGATGACAAAAAAGGAAATTTCTAATGTAAAAAGAGATATTGAAAATAGTACAGGTTTTCAATATAAAATGAAGTTATTTTCTATTATAAATAGATGGGAAAAAGGAGATTTTTCTCAAACTGTTGAGGAGCATAACTTTTTATGGAGCCTTCAAGGTGGAGATACTGGCAAGGCGACGGAACGTTTATCGCCAGAAGAGGAAAAGCAGTATATAAAAGAAATGAAGAGTAAATAAAAACATCGCCAACCCAGATGACGATGCTTTTTTATTAAGAATGTTTGCGCATTAAAGGTCTAACAGGCTGAACGGCAACAGTTTTGAAATGAGAAAATAAATAACATCCTGTTACAACGACAATTGTCCCTAAAATTTGTATCCACGTTAATTCTTCCCCGAGAAATATGAATGCTAAAATGGCTGTGAAAATTGGATTGAAGTTTAGAAAAATACCTGATGTAGTTGCGCCTAATTTTTGTACGCCAATATTCCAAAATACCATACAAAGAACTGTCGAAATAAGCCCAGTATATAAAAGTGATGTGATGAAAGAAGTATTTATATTTGAAACAGTGAAGCTACCTATGTTAAACGGTAGTAATAAAATAACGCCGAAAATACCAGAGTACAACGTTGCCATAAGTGGTGTAGTTGTTTTTGTTGCCCATTTACTACAAACAGAATAGATTCCCCAAATACAAACTGCTGCAATCATCCATAAATCACCGCTATTAAAATGTAGTGAAAATAAAAGCGAGAAATCACCTTTTAATAGGACGAGGATAACCCCGAAGAATGAAAGAATCATGGATAGGATTTGAAGTGTATTTACTTTTTCTTTTAGAAATAATACTGAAAATAATGCGATTGAAATTGCATTCAATGTAGAGATAAGACCTACATTCGTAGCGGATGTTTTTTCTAATGCTAAAAATTGAAAGATGTTAAAAAGAGCGACCCCTGAAATTCCCATCAATATTAACGGAAGTATTGCGGTACGTGGTGGAAGGATTTTCTTTTCTTTAAACCATACCATTGGTAATAAACAAACAATCGCAATCATCCATCTTAAATTTGTCAGTGTCATCGGCGATGCATGATCGACGAGTGATTTTCCAACGACAAAATTTCCTCCCCATAATAAGCTCGTTAGTAATAGTAAAAAGACGTAAAAATAAGGCATGCTAAAATCCCCTTTTTTGTAATCAATACGAATTGTAAATAATTTTAGCATTTTTCTTTATTGTGTAATATATTCTTTTGTATAATGGTTAAAACTTGATAAAATATTTATCTATGAATGATATTTACGGAATGATATTCAGTTTTGGGTAAATTATAAGGTATTTTTTCGAATAATCATCGGTAAGAAAAAAGGGGGAATTGTAATGGAGTCGTCTGTTATTAAAGTGTTGGATGATTTGGATGTACAAATTTTAGATATATTGCAGAAGGAGTCACAAGTAAGTAATGCAGAGCTGGCACGTCGCGTTAATTTATCACCGGCTGCGATGCATGCAAGAATAAAAAGGTTAGATGGGGAAGGTTTTATCGATAAGCAAGTTGCGATTTTAAATCAAGAAAAGCTTGGATTTGATTTATTATGCTTTATTTTTATGAGTACGAATATTCATCAATTTGACAAGTTGGAAGTGTTGGAGAAAGAATTAGAATCGATGCCAGAAGTGTTAGAATGTCACTGTTTAACAGGAGAGTACGATTATTTATTAAAGGTTGCAAATCGTGATCGTAAAGAACTAGAGCAGTTTATTAGAAAGCTGAATAAGCTTGGTATTACAAGGATACAGACAAGTTTAGCACTTCGTGAAATTAAATATTCGACGGTATTGCCGATACGAAATGAGGAATCGAGCATTGATTAGATTCCTTGGTTTTTTGTTTGTATAAATTGATTGACGAGGAGAAAAGAGAGATGTATTATTATATAAAATTATGAATTAAAATTCATTTGAAGTTATAAATATTAATATCGAGGGCAAGGGGATGTAATATGAAAATCTGTAATGCGGTGACGAGTGATGTGAAAGAAATTTATAGTCTTATTGAGGTTTATGCAAAAGAGGGAGTTGTTTTACCGCGATCTCTTTTGTCTCTTTATCAATATTTGCAATGTTTATATGTTATGAAAGAAGACGAGAGAATTGTTGGAGTTGCTGGATTGCATGTGTTAGGGGAAGATCTTGCAGAAATACGATCGTTAGTAGTTTCGCATACATATGCAGGGAAAGGGATAGGGCGTATGCTCGTAAATCATGTAATGGAGGAAGCTACGAAAATAAATGTAAGAAGAGTAATTTCCTTAACATATGAAACAGTATTTTTTCAAAAGTGTGGATTTGATTTTGTAAATAAAGAAGCGTTACCAGAGAAAGTATGGGTTGATTGTAGACATTGCCCAAAGGTGGATTATTGTGATGAAGTGGCGATGGTGCGGTATGTTGGATGAGAAATTTATAGAAAAAGTTCCCGCTATTATTTACATATATAGTGGGAACATATATTTCCATAAGAAATGGACAGGTTATTAAGAATTTGAATTCTTTTGTCTCACGGCAAAATTATAAAGTGGATCTTTAAGTTCATAGTTATACGTTAAACCGTCGACAATTCCTACAACTTTATCATTATCATAAAGGTCGAGCATAAATTGTGCCATTTGTTTTGCAGTGTGGAATTTTGGTACAACATTATTGTATTGGAATTCATCAATATCAAATGAACGTTTCGCAAATTCTGTTTCAGTTGCAGCAGGAGCTAAAACTTTTGCTTGCAGTTTTGCGCCTTGTTCTTTCAGTTCGTGAGACAGCCCTTCTGTAAATGCACTTACATAGAATTTCGTAGCGCAATACGTAACAGCATCAGCAACAATCGTGTATCCGCCGCCAGATGAAACGTTAATAAGCTGTGTTCCATCAACCATTGAATAATCTCGAACGAAAAGAGAAGAGAGTATTGTTAGTGCTTCTATATTGACATGCAACATCGTCTCTATTTTATTTAAATTTTGTTCAGCAATTGAGGCGAAATTACCAAAACCTGCGTTGTTAATCCACGTTTCAATTTGAAAAGCTTGTAGGCTTTCATAAAGTTTATAAACATCTTCAGTCACAGATAAATCAGTTTTTCGAATGACAACATCCAACTCAGGATGCATTTCGTTAATTTTCAATTTTAATCCGTTTAATTCTTCTTGTCTTCGAGCTACAAGTACTAAATTTTTTCCGCGAGATGCAAATGCTAAAGCTGCTTCATAACCAATTCCGGAACTTGCGCCAGTAATAACCGTGTATTTCATATAAAATCCCCCTAAATTCAAATTCATTTATGGTTAGATTGTATTTGTTAGAGTATACTCTAAGTCAAATGTTTTTTATAAATTTGATTCGGTCATAAAATATAGGGTAAGCATATGGAGGGAGTTTGAGTATGTACACAATTAGTGAGGTAGCAAAGTTATTAGGAGTGAGCACACATACACTACGCTATTATGAAAAGGAAAATATATTAATTGCAAATCGTGATACAAATGGAAATCGACTTTACGAAGAGTCACATATAAAGTGGTTGCAGTTTGTAATGAAATTAAAACAAACGCAAATGCCAATAGCGAAAATAAGAGAATACGCTAGACTATATACAGAAGGGGAGCATACAATAGAAGCTCGTTTACAGCTTCTAGAAGATCACAGGAAATCTATTCAGATTCAAAGAGAAAACTTAGAGGTTACAGAGAAGATGCTCGAGAATAAAATTAGTGCATACAAAGGCTCATTGGAAAATAAATAGATGTTATTATGTGATGAAAAATGGATTTGATCTATGAGTATTTCATCATAGTGTACGGATAAATAAAAAAGAGCAGCTAGCAAAAGCTAACTGCTCCATTCAAGGGATCTCTCCAAGGGGGAGTGGAGAAAATATTATGTTACTAGTATTATTGACAGATTATTGAGAAATATACAATCGGATGAACGATAATTTAAATAATCTTTCATCATTGACAGTTTATAAAATATTCGTGTACAATATTTATGAATGACATTCAGTCATTTTGTGTGACAGGATGCAGTTAGTTTAAAAATGGAACAAATACAATGGTAAATGAGGATGATAGTTGTTTATATAGTAGTGATGAAAGAGTATATTTTTTTAAAACAAAAATGACTGATAGTCAGTCATAAGAGGTGAGAGGTATGAAAAATAGAGCTTGGTTATATGTCATATTAACATGTATTTTTGAAATTTTTTGGGTGTTTGGTTTTAATACGGCTAATACTTGGTGGCATTGGATTATTATTTTAGGAGTTATTGCTATTGATTTTCACTTCCTTTCTAAAGCGTGTGAACATCTTGCAACAGGGACTGTATATGCTGTTTTCGCCGGAGCTGGTACGGTAGGTACTTTCTTAATGGATGTATTTCTTTTCGGCGGAAGTTTCAGCGTAGGAAAATTATTCTTCATTCTAATGGTTGTAGCCGGCGTTATCGGTTTAAAGTTAGCTGACAATAAAGAAGAAACTCTGGAAGGAGCTGCTTAAAAATGGGTTGGTTTTTCGTATTTTGTGCTGCAATTAGTGAAATAGTCGGTGTGATAGGACTTAAAATGTATAGTAAAGATAAGACATTAGCCAATGGTGCAATTTATATAGGCGGGTTTGCTACATCCTTCGCATTTTTGTATACTTCCTTCTTATTTTTACAAGTAAGTGTCGCGTATGCGGTTTGGATTGGTATCGGAACAGCAGGTGCAGTTTTGTTAAACATGTTCTTGTTTGGTGAGTCGAAAAGCAAAGCGCGTATTATTAGTGTGGCTTTTATTGTATGTGGAGTGACAGGATTAAAGGCACTTTCGTAAAGATATACTGTATCTCCTAACAAATCGTTAGGAGATTTTTATTATAAAAAGTGCACGATAATTGACAGTACAGCTAGTTATTTTATAAAATGAGTGACAGTCATTCAATATGCGTGTGAAAGGGTTTAGATGATGAATAAAAAAGAGAAAATTGTCTATGCAGCTATTGAAGTGTTTCAGGAAAAGGGCGTCGAAAAAACGAAGATTTCTGATATCGTGAAATTAGCTGGCATTGCGCAAGGAACTTTCTATTTATATTTTCCTTCTAAGCTATCTGTTATGCCTGCAATAGCAGAAGTGATGGTTGAAAAGATGATACTTGCAGTGAAAGAGAAAGTACAAAAAGATGTACCTTTTTCAAATAAAGTGGCACAAGTAATCGATGCGGTGTTTCACTTTATAGAGGAATACCGTGAAATACAAGCTTTAATGTATGCAGGTCTTGCATCTACGGAACATATAAAAGAGTGGGAAGCTGTGTATGAGCCTCTTTATATGTGGTTAAGCGAATTTTTAAGTGAGGCGAAAGAAGCTGGTGAAATTCGTGATTCGGTTCACGCAGAACGAACAGCGAAGTTATTTATCGCTCTTGTTGAATCAGCAGCGGAACAAGTTTATTTATATGATCATAAAGATGATGAGCAAGTCGAGCTACAAAAGGCAGAAGTACTAGATTTTTTAACACATGCACTACATATAAAGAAGTAGTAAGATGAACCTGTCTGAAAAGGTAGGTTCATTTTTGAGGAAAACTGAATGATAGTCATTCACCTAATACTTATGTATGTGTGGAAGGATAGAGTGAAATTCTAATGAGTGGAGGCATCTTCACTCATTACTAGCCCACAAAGAGCAGGATAAAGAAAAAGCTTCTTGGGCATTATTTTTTGAGAGGAACTTACGGGAAGAGGTGTTAAAAAGTGAAGAAACCGATAAAAGAACAAAAGATGGTATTGATCATTCTTTTGAGTAATATATTTATCGCTTTTCTAGGGATTGGATTAATCATTCCGGTTATGCCGTCCTTTATGAATGATATGGGTTTAACAGGGAAGACGATGGGATATCTCGTTGCAGTATTTGCAATGGCACAGCTCATTACTTCACCTATTACAGGCCGATGGGTTGATCTTTACGGTAGGAAGAAAATGATAATCATTGGATTATTTATTTTTGGTGTTTCAGAGCTTCTTTTTGGATTAGGAAAAGATGTGTGGATGCTTTATGTAGCAAGGGTGTTAGGCGGAATTAGTGCTGCGTTTATTATGCCTGGTGTTACGGCATATGTTGCGGATATTACATCTATTCAGGAACGTCCAAAGGCGATGGGATACTTATCTGCAGCGATTAGTACTGGATTCATTATAGGGCCTGGAATCGGCGGATTTATTGCAGAATACGGTATACGTGTGCCGTTTTTCGTTGCAGCAGCGATTGCCTTTATAGCATGTGTGATTTCGATATTTATTTTAAAAGAACCGTTAACGAAAGAAGAACTTGCAGAGATTTCTTCTAATACGAAGGAATCAAGTTTTATTGGTGATTTAAAGAAATCATTACATCCAATGTATGCAATTGCATTTATTATCGTATTTGTACTCGCATTCGGATTATCAGCGTATGAAACAGTGTTTAGCTTGTTCTCTGATCATAAATTTGGTTTCTCGCCGAAAGATATTGCAGCAATTATTACAATTAGTTCAATCTTTGGGGTAGTTGTGCAAGTATTTATGTTTGGCAAATTGGTAGACATGTTCGGTGAGAAAGTGTTAATTCAAATATGTTTAATTGTAGGTGCAGTATTAGCATTCGTCTCAACTGTAGTCTTTAATTATTGGATTGTACTTCTCGTTACTTGCTTCATTTTCTTAGCATTTGATTTACTTCGTCCAGCTTTAACGACATTTTTATCAAAAGCAGCCGGAAAAGAGCAAGGATTCGTCGCTGGTATGAACTCGACTTATACGAGTTTAGGTAATATCGCAGGACCAGCGATGGGCGGAATATTATTTGATATGAATATTCATTATCCATATGCATTTTCAGGCGTTGTTTTAATAGTTGGTCTCGGCATTACATTTATGTGGAGAGAGA
This sequence comes from Bacillus cereus group sp. BfR-BA-01524, assembly GCF_022662595.1. NCBI lineage: Bacteria > Bacillati > Bacillota > Bacilli > Caryophanales > Bacillaceae > Bacillus > Bacillus cereus group sp. BfR-BA-01524. Next base: position 32,225 of record NZ_JAKUDW010000045.1, read on the forward strand.
AACAGTTGGCTGAAAGTTTTGCGAAGTAATAAAACCCCTTACGACGGTAAGGGGTTTTTGTTTTATAAACGTAATCCAAACCGTTTTAATTCAATAAAAATCCCCTCTAATTGCTTTCCTTTATCCGTTAATGTGTACTCTACACGAGGCGGAACTTCTGGATATACTTTTCTCGTTATAATGCCTTGAGACTCTAATTCTTTTAGTCGAAGCGATAATGTTTTTGGACTAATACCATCCATTGATTTTTGTAAATCACTAAAGCGTAATGTTCCTTCGATAAGAAGATCACGAATGATTAAAAACGTCCATTTTGTACTAATTACATCAAGCGTTTTAGCGATAGGACAAGGTATGCCAGGTAAACCTTTCGTTAATTCAACTGGATCTATATTGTTCATGGAACTAGCCTCCATAAAATTTTTTTGGATGAATTTGCTTTATAGTATCACAAAACTATACTTTTGGTAACTATATGAAAAAAATATTACTACTTCCATAAAGGAAGTTAGTGCATATACAATAGCAATACGAAACAAAAAGGATTTATATAAGGAGGTGGTGATTTCCATGGTGATAAAAAAGTTATTTGGATTTCTTAGTTTGTTTGTTATTTGTATTGTGCTTGTAGCATGTGGTGTGGAACAAAAAACTGAAGTTCAGTTATTAAAAGAAATGCCAAAGCCAAAAGCAATGACAATTGATCCCTCACTAAGTAAAAAAGAAGCGACAGAAATGGTTCATGCGGCGCAGCGTTTTTATGCATTTTGGGATACAGGTAAGGAGGAACTTATTCCGCAGACTGTTACTAAAGATTTCTTCGATAATACATTGCCGAAAGGGCGACCAAAAGGCATTGAAGGATTAAAGTTTGCAGCGCAAAATTTTCGTAAAGTTGTGCCTGATATACATTGCGAGATTGAAGACTTATTAGTTGTTGGTGATAAAGTAACAGCACGTCTTTCTTTTACAGGAACGCATAATGGTAAGAAAATTAATTTTTTTGCAATTGATATTTTACATGTGAAAGACGGAAAGATAACGGAAGATTGGCATTTAGAAGATAATCTTACACTACAGCAGCAACTCGGCTTAATAGCTGAAGGGTAGATCATATAGGGGAGAGAAAAGTAATGAAAAATATATTTATTATAAATGGACATGAAAAATACGGTACAAAGGAAGGACGATTAAATAAAACGTTAGTGGATCATATGGTAACGGTATTAGGCGAGAATCATCATGTGAAAACAACAACGATTCAAGATGGGTATAATATTAAAGAAGAACAAGATAAGTTTTTATGGGCGGATGTTGTTATTTATCAAACACCAATTTATTGGTTTAGTGTTCCAGGATTATTTAAAACGTATATGGATGAAGTATATGAATATGGTTTGTTCTTTAAAGGTGCAGATGAATACGGAACAGGTGGTTTATTAGAAGAGAAAGAGTATATGTTCTCTACAACTTGGAATGCACCTGAAAAAGCATTTGGAGATAAGACGAAGTTCTTTGAAGGAGAAAGTTTAGAATCAGCGCTTAGTCATTTACACCGCGTGCAAAAGTTTCTCGGTATGAGTCCGTTAAAGAGTTTTGCTTGTTATGATGTGGTGAAGAATCCGGATATTGAGAAGTTTTTATTAAACTTGAAAGATCACTTAGATGGAGTAATTAAATAATAGTTTATATTTGTATGTGAAAAAGGTACTACTAAGGATGTAGTACCTTCTCCTTTTATAAAAACTCACACTTTAATACGTGGATGGCTGTACCCATAACTTCGCAAAATTTGCCCAACCGAATGAATCAATTGTTACGTTTTTTAAAGAAGAAGGGTATGTTTTTCTTTTTAAAACGTGATAGTTAAATAAAATGATGTGTTCTACTTGTAAAAACTCTTCAATCTCATACATGAGTTCATAACGCTTTTCTTTATTTTCTTCTAGTAAAAATGTATCTAGTAAACAGTTAATTTGTTTTTCGTAGTGTGGGTCCATGAACCGATTTACGAAGCAACTTTTATTTTTAAATACATTTAAGAAGGCAAGTTCATGATTGGCAGCAAACACTTCTCCCATGAAAATAATATCGGCATGTTGATCGATAGAACGGTTCATATAATCTGAAACGGGAAATGGGTGAAGCTCTACTTGTATACCTAAACTTTCACATCGTTCTTTTAAGAAATATGCATCATTTGCACTATCTTTAAATGCGAAGAAGTAAATATGTATCGTTTCTCCATTATATGTACTCTTTTTTAAATACTCTTTCGCTTTTTCTAAAGAGTAAGATCTTTTAGAAGCTTGGCGACTTATTTCAGGGAAGAAGCTTGATGCAGCAATTGTTCGTCTACCCTCTATGTTACGAAGTATCATTTCAACATCATATAGTTCTCTCCAAGCTTTTCGAAAGTAAATGTCGTGGTGAGGACCAGATTTTGTAAAGTTGAAGCTAGCATAAATACAACCTATTTCTTCTATTTGTATATCATGCCTTTCATTTTCCTCTTGGTTTGGTAGTTCATAATCAGCATCTATTTGCACATGGTCAGGAATACCCCAAAATTCAATACGGTCTAATAATGCGCGCTCTTTAAAATAATGGGTGAACGCTTCGAGTACGATATTATCTTCAGAGTAATGAGCAAGTTTGAAAGGTCCAGTACCTATATAATGATGATTTTGAATACTCGTATCACGCGGTAAAATGGCGAGCTGCATTGAACTTACATAGTGTAAGAAAAATAAATTTGGTTTCGCTAAATGGAATCGAATTTGCAGTGGTGATGGCGTTTCAATTTGAACAATTTCTTCTGTTAACCATTCAAAAGGAGATTGAACTTGCTTTAGTCTTTCAAATGAAAATTGTACATCTTTAGAAGTTAAAATTGTTTCGTTATGAAAATATATATCTTTTCGTAAATAAAAGGTCCACGTAAGTCCATCTTCACTTAATTCCCACGTATGCGCAATGTGAGGCTCCATTTTTTCAGTAACATCGTTATAGACGACTAACGTATCAAAAATTTGACTCGTAAGATGGCTCTCTGTAGTTACAGCCACAAAAGCCGGATCTAATGGGAAAATCTTTCTCGATATAGGAATCTTTAATACGTCGTACATATCATTTGAAGGTTCGTATCCAAAATGATGATGTAGTTTATGTTCTATCTTTTTTTGAAGTGCAAGGGGTAGGGGTTCTTTTAAAAGAAGAAAAACATCCTTTAATTTTTCTTGCGCTAACAGTTCATCTGTATGGGATTCAATTGCTTCTACGAAATTATGTACAAATAGAATTTCCGTTTTATTTCCGCGGCCTCGACCTGGAGTCCAGCTAATTAATTGCTCCTCGCTCATTTTCTTTAATAAAATCTTTACGTTTTTCGTACTGCAATATAAAACATCCGCTAATTCTTGTAAGCTATTTCGCATATATTTTTGATCTTGTGCATGTAGTCTTAGTCTAATGTAATAGTCCATAATTTTCATATATACACTTCCTTCTATCGTAAAAGGGGAAACTCTTTAGAATATTCTAACCTTTTTCTTCCTTTTTTTCAAAGTAAAATAAGTAAACATAAGGAGGGGGAAACAATGGGATTTTGGAGTATGCATCGAAATATAAAAATTAGAATTATAACTTCGTTTTTAACACGTACTGTGTCCACGATGATTTTTCCATTTATGGCGATTTATTTTTCAATAAAGTTAGGTAGTGCGATTGCTGGTGCTTTACTACTCATTAATGTCATAGCTTCATTAGTAATTGGTTTATACGGTGGATATGTCGGGGATCGACTTGGGCGTAAAAAGGTTATGATTATCGGTCAAAGTATACAAGTCATTTCCATTGCTTGTATGGGAGTTGCGAATTCGGATTACGTTGACTCACCATGGCTAACATTTGTGTTTATGTTAGTGAATAGTTTAGGGTCTGGACTTATGAATCCTGTGACAGAGGCGATGTTAATTGATGTGAGTACACCTGAAAATCGAAAAGTGATGTACAGCATAAACTACTGGGCTATTAACTTATCCATTGCAATTGGAGCGATATTTGGTGGATTACTATTTGAAAACTATAGATTACAATTGTTTATCGGATTAACAGTTATTGCAGTTATTACTTTATATGTGATGGCTGTATATATGGAAGAAGTGTATGTAGCGAGAAAAACGGTAGAGAAGAAACATGTATTAAAAGATATGGCAGATAGTTATAAAGTCGTGATGAAAGATAAAGCGTTTCTAATTTTTTGTGCAGCAAGTATATGTACGTTATCTTTAGAGTTTCAAATTAATAATTATTTAGGAGTACGTTTACAGAAGGAATTTGAAACGGTGCACTTTTTCTTCGGTAATAGTGTTACATTTGATTTAACAGGTATTCGCATGCTGAGCTGGATTTCTGCAGAGAATACAATTTTAGTTGTATTATGTTCAGCTCTTCTTATTAAATTACTGAAAAGCTTCAACGATTTGAAAATCTTATATGTAGGTTTATTCATTTATACAATTGGATTTACAATACTTGGAACGAGCAATAGTCTATGGATTTTATTAATCGCAGGGCTTTTCCAAACGGTAGGTGAGATGATGTATGTACCAGTACGACAGTCTATTATGGCAGATATGGTACCAAATGAGGCAAGAGGTTCATATATGGCGATTAACGGAATGGTCTTTCAAATGGCAAAAATGAACGGAGCATTAGGTGTTATGCTAGGTTCATTTATTGCATCTTGGGGTATGAGTGCTCTGTATTTTATCGTTGGTATGAGCAGTATTTTATTATTTATGAAGGCAATTGGAAGAGAGAAGTATGAGGATGAGAGAAATGTTTCTCAAATTGGATGAAACTATATAAAAGCGAACCAGTTATACTGGGACTCGCTTTTTATATAATTTTTAAAACGGATCAACTTCAGCCAAATCAGGGTTAGCATTCGGATTTGTTAATAAGGTTTTCAGCTCACCTACTTCTGAGAGAGCAACGAGGATATAACCACTAATAAGTACGATGAGTCCAATGACTCGTAATGTTTGCAGTGTAATGTCACGGCTATTATTTTCGGAGTTGTCTTGGGGCGGAGAAGGTGGCTTATTGTTCATAGTTAGGCTCCCATCTTTTTTGTTTATATGTGCGAAATCATTATTTAACTTATGGATAGGAATTATATAGTCATTTTCACTATATGAAAAATGACTATGAAAAGTGATTAGAAATTTTGGGACGAGAAAAGAGCGTGTCACACAAAATCATTGAAAAAGAGGTTTTATTTGTTTTTTTATACAAATAAAAAGGTTAACCAAAATAGCCATTTAGCTATTTTGGTTAACCTATAATATCTATCCTAATATACGCAACGATTCTTCAATAAACGCCGGTATATCTTCTGGTTGTCTACTTGTGACTAATTGATTTTGGCATACGACAACCTCTTTGTCATGAAAGTTCCCGCCAGCGTTTTTTAAATCGACTTCAATAGATTTATATCCAGTTACATCACGTCCTTCAAGTGTTTGTGCAGTGATGAGTAGTTGGGGTCCGTGACAAATAGCGAAAACGGGTTTGTCCGCATCCATAAATGCTTTACTAAAGCGTACAAAACGCTCATCTGCACGGAGTATATCAGGGGAAAATCCACCTGGTATGAAGAGGGCGTCAAAGTTCTCTGGAGAAACATCATCAATGCTTTTATCAATTACGACTTCACTTTTTCCTTGCTTACCGTGTACTGTTTTCCCTTTTTCCATTTCGATGGTTGTTAATTCATATCCTTTTTGATTAAAAGCTGCTACCGGCTCTGTGTATTCTGTGTCCTCGAAATAATCCGTTATTAAAATAGCAATTTTTTTACTCATTGCAGTCAGCTCCTTACATTATATTGTCGGTTCCAGAATCATCCTTGAGCAATGCCTTTTATAAAGTGAAACTTTAATTCATATTTTTTCATTCCCTCCACTTTCTTTGCCCTGTTAATTTAATAAATACCCTTTTTATTAGGAGGTAAACATGTATTATCGTTTTTGTATGTAAAAATCATAAAATATCGGTTGTTTCAGTGATTCTTGTTTGAGGAAGCAAAATAAAAAAGCCACGGAGATAATTTATTTGCTCCTTGGCTTTTAAGATATTTCTTTTCGTTAAAACGAAGAAACGCGTTGCTTCGTTTTTGGTACAATAATAAATTTGATCCAGAGTAACCCGACAATCATAATGATAAGGCTATGTAAAAATTGACCTGTAGCAATGAGTATAACACTCGAAAATACAATGAGTTGAATGCTTAGCAATATAAAGATTAAGCTAAGAAATTGCTTCATCTTTTCTTCAGTATGGATTGGATATAATGCTACAATAATATTTCCTGAAAAATATTTCCACAGTGAACGGAGCTGCATAGAAATCATATATAGAACGATGTAAGCGATAGCGCCTTTTACGTATATATTTGGTATGAAATATAAGGCGAAAGCACCGATCAATCCTAAGCGAATATATATACCGAAATAATCATTTCCACGTAAAAATGCTAGTGTATGTAAGTAGAAGAAAGTTGCTCGTTTTTTATGTAATAAAGGTTCAATCCAATTTGTAAGCCATTTTCTTTTATTTACTTGTTTATTCAGTTGCGGAACATCTGTGAAAATGCTAGCAAATTGATAAAAACGAACGTTCATTTTTTCTTCTTGCTCGATTATGTAATCCCAAGGTATTCGTTTTGTAGGCTGTTTTTTCGTATATAGAAGTAGGAAAGCAAGTAGTAAGAGTAGTCCGCCCAATATGAGAACATTTGCGGAATAAAACAGCATGTAAATGATTAAGGCGTTACAAGTAATACGAATGATTAGCCATATGTTTTTTTCGTGACTATCACGCCACATCCAATGTATGTACATGTTCCAGGCTTTCGTAATCATTAACATGATAAAGATTGTACATAAAAAAGGAACCGTTAATTGCAATGATTGCATAGCAAGTGGAACGAGAATAAGGAACGTAAATAACAATGGGAAAAGCTGAATGATGTAATTGTATAGAAGAGATTTTTTGAAATAAGATGTTAATTTCTCTTCTAGTGCTAGTAAATAGACAGCATCAGGTTTTTGAATAAATGTACGGATAGGGCATCTCGTTATAATGAATGTAAGTACAATCGTTATAATTATTAAAGATATTCCTTTAGAAGGAGATGCTTTTAGAAACTGAGCATAATAATATGCACCAACGCATGAAATAAAGATAAAGCTATATAGTAAACCGTTAATCATACGTGCAAAGTATGTAATGATATTTTGAATATGTTGTTGGAAGCGACTGCTCCATAGCGATTCGATTGACATGTTTTTCACCTCTTTGTTCTATTATATATGTTTTACAAAAGAAAAAACGAGCAAATTGCGTTATGCAACTTGCCCGTTTTTCTTTTCGTTATTTTTTTTCTGATCACGATTCATTAATGGATAGAAAGCAAATCCAATTACGAATAAACCAATTCCGAGAAGGAACGTTTTTATATCGGATGCGCCAGTTTTAATAACCCATAGTGCGTAGCAAAGTGCGATAACTGCGACTATGCCATCTGTAATTCTTGCCCGCATTTCATTTTTATATGTTTCACCAGTTGCGACTAGTTTTAACTGGAAGATTGGTGAAACGAGATATGGAATGAGGTAGGCCAGTGTTGATACGGTAATAACGAATGTATAAGCTTCCGCAATGGTTCCTGATAATGTTGAGAATAGGAACACTTGTGACATAATGTTTGTTAATCGTAATGAATAAATTGGACTTCCTTTTTTATTTGTTTTCGTGAAGAAGGAAGGGAAGAAACCTTCTTTTGCTGCTTGATATGGTACTTCTGAGCTTAATAAAATCCAGCCTAAGATAGAACCGAACAGGGAAGTAAGAGCAAGTAATGCCATCAGTTTCCCGCCGCCATGACCCATTGCAGCGTTTAATGCATCTGCTAATGGACGTTCAGAAGCTTGTAATTTATCAACGTGAAGTACACCCATTGTTAAAATTGTAATTCCTAAGTAAATCGCAACTGTAATAAGTAATCCCGCAACTGTTGCACGTTTTACCGTTTTTGGAGAAACAGCACGGTTTGATAAAAGAACGGCCGATTCAATTCCGATAAACGCCCAAAGCGTTGTAAGAGCAGCTAAATTTACTTGTGAAAGAAGACCATGTGATACACCTGATTTATCAATCATCGGCGTGTACCATTGTCCAAACTTAGAAGCTTCGAATGCAAATAACGTAACGACGATGAATAAAAGGAATCCAGTTACTTTCGTTGTTGTTGCTAAGAAGTTTAGTTTTCCAGCGCCGCTTACACCATTTGTTAATATAATATGAGTTCCCCAAAGTAAGATGGAACAAATCGTAAATGTAATTAGTTTTCCGACTTCTATGTTAAAAGAACCGATTGAAAATAGTAGTCGCGTATCTTTCATAATTGGGAAGAAGAGTGATAAATATCCCGCAAATGATGTAATGATGGCAACGTTACTTGCCCAGTTTGCAACCCAATATCCCCATACCATACTGAATCCAGCCATTTTTTTCTTTTTTGGTGTTGAGAATAAAGCATATGCATGACTTTGTGGTCCTGTCGTTAAATCAGGACGACGAATTGCTAAATTACCGAAAACAAGAGCTAGCATTAAAACACCAAACCCTGTTGTTAACCAAGCTAAAGTGACACCGAGTGGGCTTGCTGTTTGTGCCAACGTACTTGGCACCATGAAAATACCAGCGCCAACCATGTTACCGACAACGAAAGCTGTTAGTACCCAAAAGCCCCATTTTTTTTGTTGCATAGAAAATACCTCCAAAGTTAGTATAACCAAGTCAAGCGAGGAGATATGTATGTCTTCTTAGTAGAGAAGAGAAGTCCCAAACAAAACAAAAAAAGCACGTAATCTGCCGCTACATGCTTTCTATCTTATAAGAAACCCACGACATACCTCTCGATAGCTCTCCACAAACGAAACGTTTGTGACAGTTCTGCACTTATTAAATGCAGACCCAGCAAGCGTGCATGGTGGACACGACTTACTTCGGCAACCATTCCTTTCTCATTCCTTCATCAATGCCACTACATCTCCTGAAATGATACTCTTAATGATTGCAACCTCTACCTCACCGAGATACGAATGAGGATTTAAATATTAAATTAACGTCTTTAAGAGTAACAAATGTATTTTTATACGTCAATGGATATATTAATAATCAGATTATAGAGAAGAGTTTGTGATTAAAAGTAAGAGGGATTGTTATGTGATATTTGAATTTTCGTAATATAATACATGTTATTGGCGCTAGATGATTGAAAAGAGGATGAAATAAATGTCTGTATGTCATAAACATTCAGTAATAGGTGTGTTAGATTCGGGAGTTGGGGGATTAACAGTTGCGAGCGAAATTATAAGACAATTGCCTAAAGAAAGCATTTATTATATTGGTGATAATAAGCGTTGCCCGTATGGGCCAAGAAGTGTAGAGGAGGTGCAATCTTTTGTATTTGAAATGGTTGAGTTCCTCAAACAGTTTCCATTAAAAGCGCTAGTCGTAGCATGTAATACTGCTGCAGCTGCTGCATTGACTGCGCTGCAAGAAGCACTTTCCATTCCAGTTATTGGCGTTATACATCCAGGAGCAAGAGCGGCAATTAAAGTAACAAAGAAAGAGAAAATCGGAGTAATTGGAACTGTAGGTACGATAAAATCTAATATGTATGAAAAAGCATTACATGAGCTTGATACATATTTGGAAGTGTATAGTCATGCGTGTCCGACTTTAGCTACAGTTGTAGAAAATCGATTAGAAGATATAGCATATGTCACGCAGCAAGTGAAACAAGCTTTACTTCCATTAACGAAAGAAGATATAGATACGTTAATTCTTGGATGTACGCATTATCCACTTTTAGAGTCCTATATTAAAAAGGAACTAGGAGAGGCTGTAACGATTATTAGTTCTGCAGAAGAAACAGCGATAGAGTTAAGTACCATTTTACAGCACAAAGGAATTTTGTCTGACAATTTGAATCCGAAGCATCGCTTTTTTACAACGGGATCTGTTTTATCATTTGAACATATTGCTGAGCGATGGCTAGGGTATCAAATTTCTGTAGAATGTGTACATTTACCCATGAAAAATGCGTGTATGCATAATTAAGATTTAGTAAATTCCTTTTTTATAAATCAGGTTCGTTTCATAAGAAGGAAAGAATAAGCTTTTAATTGAAGTGTTTAAGGGCAGTTCAATTAAAGGGGAGATTGGATTATGGAATTATCAAAATCTCAATTATTTGCTTTAGAGTATATTTCAAAATATGCGGAGAACGAAAAACGTGAGGCTAAAGCAACAATTAATCATATACTTAACATGTGTAATATTACAGATGAAATATTTGAAGAGGCTGTCGCTAATTTAAAATCTCATGCAAGGATTGCTTTACACTTTCATCCAGACAGACTAGATTCGAGTATGGAAAGTGTTGCTGAAGCATTGTTTGAACAAGGAATATATAAAAGTCAATTTGAAACATTGCTATCTAATGGAAGCGTATCTGCTTACCCTGGTGGTGAACGTGACCTTTGGGAAAAGAGAATATTTGGAGGGGCATATCAATTAGAAGGTGTAACGAATAATCAACGGCCAAAATACGGAGCGCTAAATTTAATGTTACATCCAGATGGGCCGGCTCCGCGTTTTGGTTCATGTTATTTTCTCTTATCTCCAAAAGTTTCTTCGCGCTCTACATATACGTATTTAGATTCGCATCAAGATCCGAAAGAAAAGGGGACTTATGAGGAGTTTGATATGATTTTAGCTGCTCTTTTAGAAGAGACATTTGTAAGAGATTTTGCAATTGGTGAAGGAAATTTGACTCCAACAATATTAATTAATCATTTACTGGCTAACCTGAAAAGGCCGTTTATAGATTTAGTAAGCAAAGAGCCAGCCCGTAATCTTAATCATTATATTGAAGCGCAGATTCATGGAGAGATTTCTCTTAAAGAAGACGTAGAGGTGCTTGTTGCAGATCCTTCATTTAAGGGTACGGATGTAGGAAGAGTTTTAGAAGAAATTTGCCTGAAGTATGCTATTGATTTGTATTGGCACATCGGTTTTGTACTTATGGTAGACGAAGTTCCGATGGATTTTAGAGGTTCAAAAATGCCATCTTTAGCAAGACGCATTGCACGGAATAATTGTATCAATGCAAATATAATTGGCTCTGCTGTAGTGGATTTGAAACGCAATCCATTATCTTGGAGAGATCGTGGAACTTATGAAGAAGTGCTTCAGGAATTAAAATTATTATGGCATGTTTTAGTTCGATTTGGAAAACCAAATCGGAAGTAGAACTAAATACTCCGTTTTTCGGAAGTAGTTATATAGAAAAGAAGCTGATCTAAAAATAGATCAGCTTCTTTTTATAAGATTAAACTAAGTTTAATACAGTTACTTTTTCACGTGTCATAGACTCAAGGCTCTTACGAATACCTTGTGCGCCCATACCTGAACCTTTTACACCAATGAATGGGAAGTGGTCAGGGCCGCGCTCTGTGCGTCCGTTAATTTGAACAGAACCAGTTTCGATTTTGTTAGCAATTGCAA